>JBKJSI010000855.1:0-18523 GCA_046595915.1 Pirellulaceae bacterium | reverse complement strand
CGCAAATGAACTTCGCCAATTCCTTAGCGCATTTGGCATTACTCGTCAAGACAGAATAGCGAAGACGGGTAATTGCCTATCTTCGCCAAAGTTACCGCTGGCCCTGTGGTGGGACGGACTTCGCCAGCGCCATTCAAGTTGTGTTATTGAGTTGAAATGAAGGGTGATCTTGACGCATTTGGGCTCGGGGCGATTCCGTCGGTCCAATGAAACGTAGTAGAGTGAGATGCAGAAGCGGTTTCTGGAGAGTGATTTGCAGAGGTGGCAATAGCCAATGAGCGATAGGAATTTCAAATGTTGAGCAGAATAGGATTACTCGTGGTTGTCGTTATTCTGCTTTTTGCAGGGTGCGGCCCTGCGCCGCGTCCGCCCGCGGTGAAGCCCTACCCCTTAACATTCTTATTACCCGTCGTACTTCACGACGGAGGTGACGCGATTGGGTGGGGTTGCCACGCGCCGAACGGCCATTTTGCATTTGGAACGTTGGCATGCCGGATACTCATCACTGAAGGCGAAGAGCTATCGGTAAAGGATTCGGGCCTCGAATTGAGTGCATTGCCTCAGGCGATGGCGTTTGTGGGTGATAAGTTGATGATTTCCACGGCGGAGAAATGGATTCTCTATGACACCACCACCTGGAATTGTGCCTGGGAAAAGAAGGTGGATGTCAACTATGCCCAGGTTGTCGCATTCGATGACAAACGGTTTTTTGTGACCACCAGCAATTCGGTAATTGAGCGGCTGGATTTCGAAACAGGCTACTCGGACTTTAAGTTCGATCAGTCACAAAGCGCGGGCCAATCTTCAGAGCCTCATCATTCTTATTACTCCATCGCTCTTTCGCCTGACCGTAAATTGCTGGCTCTTGGATTTCAAACTGGCGCGAGCATCGTCGACATTGAAACGGGTAAAGAGAAACAGTATCTTCGAATGCCAAAACTCGCTGGCAACCAAGTTGCCTTTTCGCCTGATTCACAAACCCTCTTTGTCGCGGGCAACGACGTTACTTCATGGGATCTGAAAACCGGTAAGGAACTTGGGCGATGCACGGGGATTAGCGATGATATTGGACATGTAGCAATTTCACCGGACGGCAGCAGAGTTGCCATTTACTCGAACACGCATACCAGGGGGCCAAGCTATATCTATGTGTTGACGAACCAACTGAAAATCATCTGCAAGCTCGAAGCGCATCAAGGACCGACTCGCTTCATCGCTTTTCGCGACAACCCCCAAGAAATTGTTTCAGCGGGAGTCGATGGGGATATCAAACTCTGGATTTTGAAAGAGTAGCACTGCATGTGCGGAGACCAGATCCCATATTCACTGACGAGCGCAGCCCCGTTGGGGGCATGCGATCGATGGAGAATTGTTTTGCTGTTGATATATCTGGCGATGACCTGACCCCAATCAACAGTCAAAGAATTCGAATATTGTCGATGACAACCCCGCCAGCTAAAATGGTAGCAGCCGCACTCGAATCGAAGTGTGGCGATAAGGAGCCCGACGATGGTCCAAATTACGGTCACGACCGAACAGGCAATGCGAATTGGCCAATTGCTCGAACCGATCGAAATCCTCGATGCGCAAGGGAATAGCATTGGCTTTTTTATGAAACCGGCATTGGGGCTAACTTCAGCCTCATTTACTAGCGAAGAGATTGCTGAAGCGAAGCGTCGTTCAAAATCTTCTGTTGGCGGCAGGACAACTCAAGAAGTTTTTGAGCGCCTTTCAAAGTTGGAATCTCGCTAACCCAAGCTGTTCAGCCATTTGCGATAGTACGCCTCCTGGTCACTCACCGAGGCTGGCGCGGTTTCTGGTGCGGCTTCAAAGATCTCAACGAGATCCGCCATCTTCGCCTGTTGCCCGAGTGTCAAGCGATACGCCTTCTCGCCCAACCCCATATTTAGAATCATGGGCGAAGGATAGACATCTTCGCGCGCTCCTTGGCACTTAGGTCGCAGACCTTTTTGCTCTAACGAATCCCGAATCGCAGTTAGTGCTTCAAAAAACGATTCGCCGTCTGCGACGAACGATTCACCTGAAACAACTAGTTGAAGTCGAACGAGGTTTTCATCGGCCGGAGAAATCTCTTGCAGGATGAACTCGCCACAAAACGAAGCTCCGTTAGTCGAAATTACTGTTACGGGCTTGATCATCTGTGAGTGCTTTACGACTTCGGCGGCGCCTCTTCGCTTGCCGGCTTCTCTTCCGGTTTCTTTTCCTCCGGCTTCCCAGGCGTAGGCATTGGAATGGGCAAGGGCATCGGAGGCGGCGGTGCTGGTCTTACTCCTAGCGTTACTTCAAACTCTTTCTTCTCGCCTGCCCGAACGACCGCTACTTTCACCTTTTGGCCCGCCAAGTACTCGCCCATGGTGCGGGTGAGGGATTGGGGGTCGGTGATTTCCTTGCCTTCGACGGAGGCGAGCACATCGCCTGCTGCGAGGCCGGCTTTTTCGGCGGGGCCTTCTTTGACGACTTCTTTGATTTTGGCCCCACTCTTCTCGTCGCTCTTGGGATCGATCTGCACTCCTAAAAATCCCGGAACGAGCGTCTCACCCTTCTTCATTCGGTCGATGATCGAATCGAGGCCGGCAATGGGGATCGCAAAGCCGATGCCGGAGTCGTACCACTCGACGCCGGAGCTGCCGGGGCCGCCGTCGCCGGGAGCGAGGGGTACGCAGAGGCCGACGACTCTTCCTTGCAGGTCGACGAGGGGGCCGCCGTAGTTGACGGGGCTGGTATTGGCGTCGGTCTGGAGGGCGCGGCGGCCGATTCGGTGCGTGGCGCTGATGATGCCGGAGCTGATGGAGGGTTCACGCTCGCCTAGACCGAGCCCGACGGCGACGACCCATTGGCCGACACGCACCTGTTCGCGGGCGACGTATTCGGAGATCGGGAGATTCGCCACGCCCTCGATTTTGAGGAGGCAGAGTTTGCGCCCGACGTCGCGGCCTTTTTCTTTGGCGAGGTGACGAGTTCCGTCTGCCAGGATCACGGTGATCGCTGGGGCTTTTTCGCCGAGGCCAAAAGTGCTCGTCAGGATATAGCCATCGCTGGAGAGGATGAGGCCGGTGGTGACGCCGCCGGTGGCGCGGAGGGTTGCCGGGCGGCCTACGGCTTGGATGTCTTCTTTGACGAGGCCGATTGCTTCGACGGTAACGAGCGCGGGGGTGACTCGCTTTGCGGCTGCCCGAAAAGCTTTGGTTACTAAGAGGTCGCCGTTTAATGTTGAAGGTGGCTGCGCGAAGGCAGCTACTGATGTGAGGAGACTGATGGTGAGGCAGATCGCAACGGGAAGCTTCTTGTGAACCCAAGTTGTGAGTACACCAACCTGGGCCACCCGGAAAGGTTGCAAGCGTGGGTTACGCATTGATCTAATACCCAGGCGATTGCACTGTCTATTGAACTGCAGGGATCGTGATCTCAAGCAACTTATCCTTGCGCTTAATGACGAGCCGCAGCGGCTCTTCTTTGGGCGAAGTGGGGAGAGTTTTTTTGGCTTCGGCGGCGGTTCGCATCGCGGTGCCATTCACCGAGACAATTAGATCATCAGGCATGATGCCTGCTTGGGCGGCGGGGCTGTTGCTCACGACGCGATCGACATAGGCCGGATCACGACTGGCGCCGAGGCCGAGGAAGCGGATGCCGATATCGCCGCGGGGCGTTGCGGGCATTTGGACCACCGCCGGCGCTACTTCGCCCGCAATGAACCTGTGCAGAACATCACAAGGCACTGCATAGTTGAGTCTCGTCCCCGTCAGCTTGCTTTCGAGCACCTTGCCGACCATGCCGGCGAGCTTGCCATCAGCGGTGACCATCGCGCCGCCCTGCGAGCCGGGGTTGCTGGTGATGGCGTCGAAGAGGAGGACTTCTTCCGGATAGTTGAATTCATTGACACCGCGCTTGAGGTCGAGGCGAGTCCGGGCGGAGATGACACCGAGGCCCACGGAGAGTGGTTCGTCGCCTTCGGCGACTTTGAAGCAATTGGAGATCGCTAAGATCCAATCACCCGCCACGCCGACAGGCGCTTTTTCGACTTCAAAGAACTCCGGTGTCGCGCGCTCGATCTTCAGCAGCGCGAGTTGTTGCTCTTCATTCTTCTTGAGCAGTTTCGCTTCGAGCGATTCGCCGCTAGGCAGCGTGACGCGGATATTTTCCGCGAGGAGGTAAGTGCCGGTTGCGGCGAGAATTGTTCCGTCAACGGAGATGACGATGCCTGAGCCATAGCCGGGCTCGCGGCCAATTCGGGCGCCGTAGATTTTGACGGTGCGGGCTTGGGCGATGTCAATCGCTTTTTCGAAGGGCCGCTCGGGCTCGACGCTTGGTTCTTGTGCCGAAAGAAGGGTGACAAAGCTTGTCACCAAAGTGAGTGTTACCGGTAATCGCAAAAAGCCGAGCATGAATTCCGCCGAAAAGAGGCGCGATTCGACCTCAGTCCATCCTATTTGAACTTTACGGGGCAAGCAACGAACAAGTGGGCGGCAATTGTGTTCTTCCGGCGATAGTTCCCTAGCGAGCGATGTAACAAGTATGCAAAATTAAGGTTCCGCTTGATCTTTCCCGCCCTGAGACGCGATTGTGCTGTTTTGCCTGCTTGTCCTCGTTTTTACGGCCCATCTGGTGTGCATGAATCTCGCGGCGGGCGGGCTCTTGGTCGCTAGCACCATCGAGATTTTCGTGCGACGGCCGGAACAGAATGCTTCGCCGCTGGCTGCGAGGCTCGCGTCGCATTCGACGCTGAGCCTTTTGGCGGGCACGCTGCTGGGTGGGGCGATGCTGCTCTTTTTTTGGAATGAGTCGTATCAAGACCTTTTACTGCGCCGCCTGGGCAGTCGCACTTACTTTGGGATTTTGGAAATCCTCTTCTCGCTGACGCTGCATACGATCTTTTGGCGCTGGGCCGCTGTTCAAAATGGCCCGCTCACGAAACTGCAACGTTATGGCCGATTATTCATTGCGATCGTTTCGAGCGCAAATTTGCTTTACCACTTCCCGACGCTGTTCGCGATCATTGCTGAAGTCGCCAAAGGATCGACGCCGCAAAGCGAGCCAATTGGCAGAACCGAGCTCTATGCGTTCCTGCGCAGTGGGCCGATTCTTTCGCATGCGATTCACTTTCTGCTTGCTTCGATTGCGGTGAGCGGAGTTACTGGCGCACTCTTCGTGAGGAAAGACCCCGCCTCTTCGGCAGCGGGCCGCCTCTGTACGAGTCTTGCGCTGATCAGCACGCTTCTACAAATCCCCGTCGGCATCGCTGTTTACCTGACGCTCCCCGCCGCCGCTCAACAAGGGTTGATCGGCAACAACCCGCTCCTCTCGATGACTTTTCTAGCTTCCCTCGGCGCCGCACTCTGGCTGATGCAATCTCTTCTTGGGCAGCTGCCGAGCAATGCACCGAAGAACCGCCCGCTCTGGTCTGCGGTCGCGCTCCTGGTAACGATCCTGCTCATGTCCGCTGTCCTCTGGGGAACGAGGGCCAATCGACTCAGGCCTTCAGCTTCGATTCAGGGCGCTGGAAACGCGGAATTGGCCGCATTTTGAGCTGAAGATTTGAGGGAAATGGCGAAGAAACCTGAATTCCGCCTTTTGCCCGTTTCCTAATCTTTGCATTGCCCCTGGAAACTTGCTAACTTCACATTTAGCCAGTTGCGGCATGATCGATTCGCGCTGATTTTGCACAACTCTGATTTGCTTCCCGAACCCTCCGCCGCGCTGGTAATGTCCTTGGCAACCGCCAATGACTTATTGAAGACATTTCGTTTTTTGAGGATGGGAAGCATGCGCGCTCAATGGTTTCCAGCAGTCGTCGCGACGCTCGTCGCACTTGCGATGTCGACCTACAGCTTCGCCGGCGAAAGTCGCAGCGAACAAAAAGCCCGCGCGAAGGAGGCAACTTCCAAAGCGCTCGCGGCGGAACTGGAGGGTGATCTCGAAGCGAGAGCCAAACTCCTCGCCGAAGCAACCGCCGCCGATCCACTCTCGCCCGCCAACTCCCAGCTCGGCAAAGTCAAAGCCAAAGGCGGCTGGCTGAGCATCGACGAAGCCGCCGAAAAGATCAGCGACCAAAAATCGCTCCAGCGCTATGAATCGATGCGCGAGAAGATGGCCGACACCGCGCCGCAGAATTGGAAAATGGCGGAAGCCTGCCTCGCACTCAAATTGCCCAACCAAGCCCGGGCGCACATGAACCGCGTCCTCGAGCTCGACGCCAACTATGAGCCCGCCCGCGCCGCACTTGGCTTCAAAAAGATCGGCGGAGTCTGGGTCTCGCCCGAACAACTTGCGGCCGATGAAGCCCAAGCGGCCGCCGAGACGATCTCGGTGAATAAGCATGGTAAGGCGATGCGCGAGCTACTCGCTGCGTTTACGAGCAAGGATTCGCGCCAGCAATCGAAGGCCGAACAGCGACTGCTTGAAATTCGCGATCCATCGACGATCCTCGCCGCCGAAAAGATTCTTTCGCCTGCCAATGAGGATGTCGCCCACGTCGTCGTGAAATACTTGGCGAACATCAAAGACCCGATTGCGACGCTTTCGCTCGCTCGGCATGCCGTGTTCTATCCTTCGGCTGACGTCCGCCGCGAAGCGGCAACGAAACTTGGCGAGCGTGATTTGCATGACTACGCTCCACCGCTGCTGAGCTTGCTTTCTTCACCCATACAATCGACCTCGCAGCCCATTTTTTCTCGTAACGGACAGATGCTCGGGGTACGTCAAGTCTTTTCAAGAGAAAGTCATGATCAAAATCAAGTCATGGTTATGGATACTGAAATTGCACGTCGACAACTGAATATTTTGGCGCCGGCAGCACCACGGGCAGTAGCCACAGGTCGCAGTGGCGACCGCTCGCTTGAAAATGCAACTGCATTTGCGTTGTTCCAGCGCGAAAATGCAGAATTAGATGCCATTGCGCAAGCTGAAGCTGCTTCTCAAAGTCGGTCCCAACTAGTCCAAGCAAATCTGCAAAATAAGAAAATTGCGGAGACCAACGCACTAACAATGCAAGCACTCTCAACCGCCACGGGAGTCGAATTACCAGCCTACCCCGATCTCTGGTGGACGTGGTATGGAGAGCAATCTGGGCTCGGAAATGAAGGCCGAAAATACGTGACTTCAACGCGAGTCTACAATCAAGTCCCCACCTCTTCGTATGCCATTAATGAAATTCGCCACGAGTGCTTCGTCGCAGGCACTCTCGTCTCGACGCATCGCGGCCAAATCGCCATCGAAGAAGTAAAGCTCGGCGACATGGTGCTCTCCAAGAACATCACCACCGGCGCACTCGAATTCAAACCCGTTCTGCAGACAACGATTCGCCCCATCGAAGAAGTCACTTTGCTCCGCGCCGGCGGCAATTCGTTCGAATGCACCCGCGGCCACTTCTTTTGGGTCTCCGGTCGCGGCTGGGTGAAGGCCGAAGATCTGCGGCCCGGCATGGTGCTGCATGCCGCTGAAAATCCGGTCAAGATCGACGAAGTTTGCATGAGCGGCGAAGCGGAAACCTATAACCTTCGCGTCGCCGATAATGCCAATTATTTCGTCGGCGAAGGCCGCATCCTTTCGCATGACGTGACCGCTCGCACGCCGACTCGCGAGGCGATTCCGGGCTATATCGCCGCGCAATAAGAGCCTGGCACAACGAATCCTAACCCGCTGCGTCAGCGAGGGAATGCGGTTGATCCCTCACTGACGCGGCGGGTTGTGTTAGCAGTTCTAATCGACCTCATTCAACTGTTTCACAATCCGCAGCGCCTCATCAACATGCTTCTTACTCGCCAAGGCTGCATTAAAGATATGCCGCACGATGCCTTGGCGATCGATCACATAAGTCACGCGTCCCGGAAGGATCCATAACGTCTTCGGCACGCCATAGAGATTCCGCAGCGTCCCTTCAGGATCGGCCAGAAGGATAAAGGGCAGCCGCTGAGTTTGGGCGAATTCCTTGTGGCTCGATTGCGAATCGCTGCTGACACCAACGACCGCCGCGCCCGCCGCGACGAAGTCTTCATAGGCATCGCGAAAAGCGCAAGCCTCCGCCGTGCAAACCGACGTATTGTTCTTGGGATAAAAATAGAGCACCACCGCTTGCTTGCCGCGATAATCCTCAAGAGCAAAGGGAACGCCCGTTTGAGTCAACGCACGAAACGTCGGCGCGAGATCGCCAACTAACACTGGAATGCTCGCCATGGGAATCCATTTCTGCACGAGATGGTTCTTCCGCTATTCGCTCTGCAACAAACTTCGCAAATTGCGATGTTCGCCCCGAATGCGCGTCGCCAAGCGAAACCAATTCGATGCTTTGCGGGTCAATAACGAATAGGCGATGATCACTCCCAAAATGAGACCAATCAGCACCGGCGCGCCATACATCGCCCCTATTCCTAACATGAAGGATTGCATTTGGAGGCCGGCCTGCTTTCCGTCTTCGGGAGGAAGTACCACCATGCTATTCCATTGCGATACCATCATGAGTGATATCCCGCCGAGAAGTCCAATACAGACAACAACTTGAAAGAACGCCGCCATAACCGAAGTCCATCGCGCCCAGACTCGCCCCGCGAGTAGATGGCGACCGAGTACGACGCCCGCTGCCCCAATCACCAAGGAAGAAACAGCTTGAAACCCAATCACCGTAAAACCTGCCATTGAACTCGTCGAGGCCTTGTCCGCTATCAGAATGACCAGCGTCATGATCGACGTACACAACAGGATCAAAGAAATAAACGAAGATCCAAGGATTAAGATAAATGCCGAAACAATCACACCGCTCGGCCGCGCTGCGATGATCTCTCCTTCGTCAAACCGAAATCGATAAGGCGGCGCAACAACCGGCTTGCCATCCAAAAATCGCTGCAAATCATCGGCGAATTCCTGCGCCGTGGGATATCGATCGTCGGCATCTTTGGCCGCCGCGCGATGGACCAGTCCCTCCAGCTCCAGCGGAACCGCCGGATTGACCCAAGACAACGGCGGCATCGGCTTGGTGATGATCGAGCGAAACACATTCTCACGACTTGTCGATTCCATCGCCGGGCGCAGCGTCAACAACTCATAAAGCACTAGACCGAGCGAATAAACGTCCGATCGCGCATCGATCGCCTTTTGTCCGGTAATCTGCTCGGGGCTCATGTAGATCGGCGTGCCCACGATCTGGCCGGTATGCGTCAACGAATGGTCATCAAAGAATCGGGCCACGCCAAAGTCGATCAAGTACACCTTTTTCTGGCGGTCGAGCAATAAGTTCCCGGGCTTAATATCGCGATGAATGACCCCGAGTGAATGCGCATGCGCAAGAGCCAGCGCTGCGTCGCGGGCAATCTCACAGCACCTTCGCACATGTGCTGGACGCGCCCGAATCGCTCTCGCGCCCGCTGAAAGCCGCGGAGGCCCTTCCGGCGCCGAATAAGGATTAGGAGGTAAAACCGGCGGCGTATTCTGTTTGGTATCGGGAGCAAACTCTCCGGTAACGACGTCAAACCGCACAACCTTGGCGACCTCTTCCAAGTCGGCGCTGATCGCAGCCGTTGAATCCAACCCGATATCGACGGCTCTCGAAGCACTCAAAAGATCAATCGCCTGGCGAAGCGATACGCCATCAATCAGCTCCATCGCCAAATAACACAGATGCTGATCCTGTCCAATGAAATAAACCTGGGCGATCGCCGGATGCTTGAGCATCGCCGCCGCTTGCGCTTCGCGATGGAAGCGGCTCACATCGACGCCGCGCGTTAGCGCCTGACCAAGTACCTTAAGCGCTACAACTCGATTGAGCGAAAGCTGCCGCGCCGCGTAAACAATGCCCATTCCGCCAGCGCCGATACGACGCTCGATCTTGAAGTCGCCAATCTGCACGCCCGATTCCAGGGCGTTGGCGGCGGCATGCTTTTCGGCGGGCATTCGAAACTCTTGAGGAAAAAACATCGCTTTCTCAGAAGGGCATCTACGCTAGCACGAGTGCGCCGCAAGGCCAATGGTCAAGCATTCGGCAAACTTTGCGGCTTTTGTTTGATTCCTACCCCGATCAGTGCCGAAATAGCTGCCTACGGTCGGCGGGACACATCGCCGGCTTTTGCGTGATCGATCAACAGCGGGGGGGCCCACTTTGACGTCACGGTCAAGGTTATGCGTACATCAAATCGCTCGCTTCGTCGCTTCGGTTTCTCGGCTCTGCTCGCTGGCTCACTCGCCAGTACCGCACTCGCTCAAGAACCTGCTGCACCCGCTCAAGGCGGCACGCCCGCGCCCGGTGCGACAGCGCCGTCGACTCCAGCGCCAGCTCCTGCTGCGGTAAGTCCGCAAGCAGCGCCTGCCGTCACGCCGGCCCATGCCGATATTCTTTATGCTTCCGATGCAGGCATCATCGATACCTTTAGCGGCGGCGACGGCTCGTGCGGCGAAGGTTGCGGTACATGCCAAGTCGATTGCTGCCAGCCTTGCTGTGCGCCGCTGTTCTGGGGCTCGGTGGAAGCCCTCGGCTGGTGGCAAAAGGGAACCGATGTTCCCGCGCTCGTAACCACCAGCGTTCCCGGCACGACCGAAGCCGATGCAGGCGTGCTCGGCCTCACCACGACGACCGTGTTGGTCGGTGAACAATTTCTCCCCTACGACGTCGTGCCTGGCGGAAGATTTACCATCGGCCATTGGCTCGATGCCTCGCAAGAGCACTCGATCCGCGCACGTTATTGGCTACTCAGCAGCTCGACCTATGACAATACCCAAGTTTCCGATGGTTCGACCATTCTGGCGATACCTTTCGTCGATCTGAACCAAGGCGTGGAAGCTGCAAACCTGATCGCATTTCCCAACGCCGCCGCTGGCATTTTTTCCGGCAATACCAACGTTCATTCGGTTTCGAATTTCAATGGCGGCGATGTACTGCTCGGAACGCCAATCTATCGAGACTGCTCGCGGCGTTTAGACCTGATCGCGGGCTACACCTTTTCGCGTCAAAGCGAAACACTCTCCATCTCGTCCACCTCAAGCACTCAAACAGTTGCGGGCGGTCCGTTCACGGAAACGATCACCACGCTCGATCAATTCGCCACCTCCAACGAATTTCATGGCGGCACATTAGGACTCTCCATGCAGCGACAAGTCGCTTGCCTTTCGGTTGACCTTCTCGCCAAAGTCGCCTTCGGCGACATGCGACAAACGACTTTCATCAATGGCTCCACCACAACCACGAATGGCGCCGGCATCGCAGTCGAAAACAACGGCATCTTCGCCCAATCAACGAACATTGGCCAGCTAGTGGACAACCGCTTCTGCGTCGTCCCGGAAGTCAACTTGAACTTCGGCTTCTTCGTCTGCCCCTGCTTGAAACTCTATGCGGGCTACTCCTTCATCTACTGGAGCTCGGTCGCCCGCCCCGGCGCCCAAATCGATCCGGTCATCAACCTCGCCGCCCAAGGCCCGATCCCAGTCGGCGACCTCCGCCCCGCCCACACGACCATTCTCAGCAACAACACCTGGCTCCAAGGCGTCAACGCCGGACTCGAGTATCGCTTCTAAGTTTGAGCCAGTAGATCAGCCGCTCGTAGGTCAGGCTCCCGCCTGACACGAAGCCGCTAAAACAGAATACACGCGAAAACAAATGCCATCGTGGCGCCAGGGGGGCCGCCACGATGGCCTCTTTGCGTTTCTTGGCGAAGTTTAAATCGCCGCAAGAAAATCCAACTTGAGCCCGGAGCGTTAGCGACGGGAGTTTCGCTTAGCCTCAATTCGCGCGGGCGTGTGGCTCTGTTTTCAAAAACAAAATGGCAATAACGCCGCCCTTGTCGAAAAGCCAAACCCATTTTGTTTTGATAACACGGCAATCGACTCGCGCCAAAAAACACTCTACCCACCGTGTATGATGATTCCCCCCTTCGAGGAGTCATCCCATGTCCCAAGACCTCAGCTCTCTCCCCGCCGCGATCATCGGCGCCGGCTTCATGTGCTGGGTGCATGCCGAAGCCCTCGTCCGCATCGGCGTCCCCCTGCGCGGCGTCCTCGGCTCCTCGCCCGAAAAGTCCAAACGTACGGCGCAACAACTCCCCGGCATCCAGCGCGCCTACGACAATTTTGAAGAGCTCCTCGGCGACGATCAAGTGAAAGTGCTCCACCTCGCCACGCCGAATAAGCTGCACTATGAGCAAGCCAAACGCGCCTTAGCCGCCGGCAAGCATGTCATGTGCGAAAAGCCCCTCGCGATGAACTCGCAAGAGTCGCGCGAACTGGTCGAGCTCGCTGCCAAACATCCTGGGCAAGCCTGCGGCGTCAATTATAACATCCGCTTCTATCCCCTCTGCCTCGAAATGCGCGACCGCATCGCGAAGAACGAACTCGGCGACATCTTTCATCTCACCGGCAGCTACACCCAAGACTGGCTCCTCAAACCGACTGATTACAATTGGCGCGTCCTCGCGTCCGAGGGCGGCGAACTCCGCGCCATCGCCGACATCGGCACCCACTGGCTCGATCTGGCCCACGCCATCACCGGCCTCGAAGTCGAAGCCGTCTGTTCCTCACTCAAGACCGTCCACCCGATCCGCCAGCGCCCCAAAGGCGAAGTCGAAACCTTCCAAAGCAAAATCAAGACGGAAGCGGAAACACTTCCGGTCAACATCGATACCGAAGACTGCGGCGCCATCCTGCTCCGCATGAAAAATGGCGCCATCGGCGTGCTGCACGTCTCGCAGGTCAACGCTGGTCGTAAAAACTGCCTGCGACTGGAAATCAGCGGCGCGAAACAATCGTTCGCCTGGAACAGCGAATCCCCCAACGATCTCTGGATCGGCCATCGCGACAAGCCGAATGAACTCCTCACCCGCGACCCCGCGCTCCTCTCACCGCTCGCCCGCTCCGCCGCCGACTACCCCGGCGGCCACAACGAAGGTTTTCCCGATTCCTTCAAACAGTGCTTTCGATCCTTTTACAGCTATATTGCCAGCGGCGACTTCACCGTCCAAAAGCCATACCCCACCTTCACCGATGGTCATCGCGAGATTGTCTTGTGCGAAGCGATCCTCCAAAGCCATCGCGAACAGCGCTGGATTGAATTGGAGAAATGCCAATGAACATCACCACGACGAATCGAAGCCAGTGGCGTCACACTACTTCCTTTAACTTTTTTTCAGGTCGTATGCGTTGGAGTCCCGCCTTTAGGCGGAATGAAGTGCGAGAACAGCGGCCATCAGCAGACCGGCTAAAGCCGGAACTCCAACCAAAAGAGGTTAACGGCGTAGGCTGGCTCGTCCAGCAGTGTTTGCTATTACTTCTTGCGGCCTGTACTTCATGCGGTTCCTCTTCAGCAGCAGCCCAACCTCCCACCCCCAAACCAGCCCTCGGCATCAACCTCTCCGGCCCCGCCGATTGGAACACCGAACTCCCCTTTGTCGATGTCTTCCATCTTTCCCGAGAATGGATCAGCCAAAAGCGTGGCGAAGGCTGGGGCAAAGGACCGTCACTCGAACTCGACGAACAAGGCTGGATCAAAAAGCTTGAACCCAACTGCTTCGCCGAAACACCACTCTGCACGATCGAAGGCGGCCACTATCCCAGCGGCGAGTGGACCATCCTCTGGGAAGGCGAGGGCAAACTCGAACTCTCCAAAGGCAAAGTTCTCAAACCCGACAAGCAATCGATGAAAGTCAACATCGACGCAAACGGCGGCGGATTTTTTCTCCGCATCCTCGAAACGAATCCCAAGAACCCCATCAAAAACATCCGCGTCCTCATGCCGGGCGTCACCGAAAAACAAGCCGCCGAAAATCCCTGGTCCAAGTCGTTTCTAGATCGCTGGCGCGGCGTCGCCTGTCTCCGCTTCATGGACTTTCAAGAGACCAACAACTCCAAGCAAAAAGCATGGACCGACCGGCCGCAACCCAGTGACGCCACCTACACGCGCCGCGGCATCCCGATCGAACTCCTCTGCGATCTCGCCAACCGCCTCGAAGCCGACGCCTGGTTCTGTATCCCGCATGAGGCCAACGACGACTACATCCGCCAATTCGCCAAGCTCGTCAAAGAAAAACTCGCGCACAAGCGAAAGGCCTACATCGAATACAGCAACGAAGTCTGGAACGGCCAATTCGAGCAACATCGCTACGCCGCCGAACAAGGCAAGAAACTAGGCTTCGCAGAAAAAGAGTGGGAAGCCGCCTGGCGATTCACCGCCCATCGCTCCGTCGAGATTTTCAAAATCTGGGAGACCGAGTTTGGCGGCAAGGATCGCCTCGTTCGCGTGCTTCCTTCGCAAGCCGCCAATAGTTACGTCTCCGAGCAAGTTCTTTCCTGGAAAAGCGCTTCGAAGCAGGCCGATGTCTTGGCGATCGCGCCATACATTTCGATGAATATTCCGCCGGGGATGAGGAGCAACCCGCCGCTCTTCGCCGAGAAGGTGACCCAATGGACTGTCGATCAATTCCTCGACCACGTCGAGCAAAATGCGCTGCCCCAGTGCATCGAATGGATGAAAGCGAATAAAAAGGTCGCTGACGAGCACCAGCTCAAGCTCGTATGCTATGAAGCAGGCCAGCATTTCGTCGGCATCGGCGGTGCGGAGAACAACGAAGCCCTCACCAAACTCCTCCACGCCGCCAACGCTCACCCGCGAATGAAAACGATCTATGCCAAATACCTCGCCGCCTGGAAGAAAAGCGGCGGCGATCTCCTCTGCCATTTTTCCAGCGTTGGCGCCTGGAGCAAATGGGGAAGCTGGGGCGTCCTGCAATACGCCGATGACGATTTGGCTCACTCCCCCAAGTACCAGGCGCTCAACCAGTGGAGGCAATCTCTCCCCAAATAGACTTGCCTACCAGCAATACACTCTTACAAATTTAATGATTAGATTTTACACATAAGTTACATGATTGCGAGTAGCAACAGCAACTTGGCAATCTAATGGCAACCAAGCCCTAGATAGTGGCCTTCTAGGCCATCTAGGCAACCTAAAGAAAAACAAGCACTTTTTGGATATCGACGCCCATGAAATACACCTACTCCGAACTCGCCGGCATGATCGACCACTCCCTTCTCCATCCCACGATGACCGATGCGGAACTCGAGGAGGGCTGCAAGGTCGCCGTGAAATATCGCGTCGCCTCCGTCTGCATCAAGCCCTACGCCGTCAAAGAAGCCGTGAAGTGGCTCGCCGGCTCCAACGTGCTCGTCGGCGCCGTCATCGGCTTCCCCCACGGCAACTCGACCACCGATATCAAGCGCACCGAAACACGCCAAGCCTGCCGCGAAGGCGCCCAAGAGATCGACATGGTCATCAACATCGGCAAAGCCCTCAGCGGCGATTGGGAATATGTCGAGCAAGATATCCGCGCCGTCTGCGACGAAGCCCACACCCGCGCCGCCCGCGTCAAAGTCATCTTCGAGAACGACTACCTCACCAAAGGCGGCGCCGGACTCTCCAGCGACGACTTCAAGAAAAAACTCTGCCAAATCTGCGACTCCGCAGGCGCAGATTGGGTCAAAACCTCCAGCGGCTACGGCTTCGTCAAGCAACCCGACGGCAGCTACAACTATCTTGGCGCCACGGAACATGACCTCGCGCTCATGCGTGCCTCCGTGTCCAAGCGAGTCCAAGTCAAAGCTGCCGGCGGCGTCCGCGACCTCGATGGCCTGATCCGCGTCCGCGACCTCGGCGCCACCCGCTGCGGCGCCTCCGCCACCGCCGCCATCCTCGACGAATACAAAAAACGAGAAGCCGCCGAACGCGCCGGCGATGCACCCACCGTCTCGTTCACGGCGGGTCAAATTGGCCAAGGAGGCTACTAACCCACTCCATGCCGCGCCAATCTTTCGCGAAGAATCTGCTCTCGATCTTTGGCCTCG
The DNA here is from genome assembly GCA_046595915.1 of Pirellulaceae bacterium. GTDB lineage: Bacteria > Planctomycetota > Planctomycetia > Pirellulales > Pirellulaceae > JBKJSI01. Next base: position 2,695 of record JBKJSI010000855.1, on the reverse strand, counting down.
GCATGATCGTCGCCGCGACCGGCGTCGGCGCAGGCGACCTCGCCGTCAGCGGCATCAAAGGGAGCGAGATCGGCGTCACGATGCTCTGGGCGGTCCTCCTCGGCTGCCTATTCAAGTTCTTGATCAGCGAAGGCATCGCCCGCTATCAACTCGCGACCGGTGAAACGCTCCTCGAAGGCATGGTCCTGCGTCTCTCGCCCGCCTTTCGCATCGTGCTGATGATCTACTTGCCGATCTGGACAATCTTAACCGCGACCATGCTCATGAGCGCCGCCGGCGTCGCCGCAAATGCAGTGCGCCCCATTCCCGGCCTGAGCGACATCCAGGCGAAAACCCTCTACGGAGTTCTGCACAGCCTCTTCGCCGTAGCAGCGATTTGGATGGGCGGCTTCAAATGGTTCGAGCGGCTCATGGCGGTATGCGTCGCCCTGATGACGCTCGGCGTACTCTATAGCGCGATCAAGCTTTCGCTTTCCACCGCGCCTGTCACGGCGGAGGTGCTTACTCTCAGCCCCCTCACCGCGCGTTCCGTCATCGAACTCATCGGCGGCGTGGGCGGCACGGTATCGCTGCTCAGCTATTCCTACTGGCTCCGCGAAGCGGGTCGCAAAGGCCGCGAAGACCTGCAAATCTGCCGCCTCGATCTCTTCACGGGCTACCTCATGACCGCGCTCTTCGCCGGCAGCATGGTCGTCATCGGCAGCCATATCACGGTCAAAAGCCAACTCTCGAATACCCGCATTCTGCTCGACATGGCCAAGACCCTTTCGACGCAAGTCGGCGAGATCGGCATGTGGGTCTTCCTCCTTGGCGCCTGGGCAGCGATCGCCTCCAGCGTCCTCGGGGTCTGGCAAGGCACTCCTTATCTCTTCGCCGACCTATGCCAACTACTTGGCTTCGGCGGTGGCGTCGTCGGTCAGGGCAAGCCCCAAGAAGTCAACAGCACCGGCAAACTCTATCGCGGTTACCTCCTCGCCATGGCCACGCTCCCCGCCGCCTGCGTCTACTTCATTCCCTTCCCCACCATCGCCCGCCTCTACGCCATCACCGGCGCCCTCGTCGTCCCCGCCCTCTGCATCGTCCTTCTTCGTCTCAATGGCAGTGCCACAATCGTCGGCGATTTCCGCAACCGCCCGCTCACAACCATCACGCTAGTCGCCATCATTCTCTTCTTCCTAGCCGCCGGCGGCATCGAACTTTATGACAACATATCGGCACTAACGATTCCGTCGTTAGCCAAGTAAGAGTTCCACTAGTCGATTCACTGCGCGGCACGATCCCCTACAAATCGCGCATCGAGCCAGTCCGCTAGATCTCCCGCCTCCCCTTGATCCGCCGCCTCTACTAGCAGAATCAAGCTACCCGCCCCCGCAAGGTCGACGCTGATCGACTTCGACTCCCCATCCCCGCGCAGCACTTCACTGCGATAAAGCTCCTTGAGTTCTGGCTTTTCCCCCGCAGTTTGCGCGAGCACTCGAAACACGGCGCTTCCCTTTTCCTCCGCCGCGTCATCGATACAAATCTCCGCCTCAAATCGCGTCGCATTTTTCGGCACGGCAAACGAGAGCCGCGAATTGCTCCACATGCCGATCCCCTTCTCAAAATACTCCCCGCGATGCCGCAGCGGCTCCCCGAGTGCCGAACGATTCGCCTTCCACTCCGCAGGCGCGCCAAACGTCGGCAAATGCCGATAACTCAGCGCCGCCTGATCGCCCAAAAACATCACCTCGCGACGCGGCGGCTCGACGCAAATCAAATTCTTCCAAAACAGCTCGCCGCCAATCTTCCGCGCGACTCCTTGTGTCGACTGCCAACTCGCGCCCGACTCGCCGATCACCAGCTTCTCCGCCCGCACCCGACTCCCCTCCGCAAACGCTAGCGTCCAAGCATCGCTCCAATCACCACCCGCCTCCTTCGCAGCATCACCTAGCCGCAGTGAAACAACCCGCTCCATCGCAATCCGCGACTCCGCCCCGCGTACGACAAACACCACTTCCTGAGTCTGCTTCCCGTCATTCAGCACCACGCCGCGAAACTCGCCCTGCACCTGATCCCCATTATCGAGCCGCAGTGAATCAGCAGCCACCGGCTGTGCGAGCGCAAGGCAACTCATCAGCGCCGCCTTGCCATGCGGCGGCTTCCACAAAATCGCCCGCACGGCAGAAAGCGGAATCCGCAGCCCATCCCAAAGCCCCGGATGAAACTCATCCGCGACAAAAACCAAATCAGTCCCTTCGGTAACCACCAGCGGCGCTGCCAACCGCGAACCATCCTTCAGCAGCACATAAGCCCCCCGCAGCCCCGCCCGATCCGCCCCAAACCGCCAAACCTTCTCTGCCGCCAACTCCAACTTCGCCTTCCTCCCAAACCGCATCACGCCCGCCTCATCAACGCCGAGCAAGTCGACCCTCTCCGTGAGGCCGCCTACGCGCTTGAGCACTCCATCCGCTGATGTCTGCGACTGCGCAACGAGCAATGTCGTCCAAAGCGACGCACAAACGATCATCGCCATTCGCGAAACCGCACAATCCATCCGCTATTCTCCCAATCATCGCCACCCTCCGCGTCCGCTTGAAGTCTAACTGGACAGCGCCAAGTCTAATCGCTCCGAGTCGGTTTTGGCGGAACGGATTTGATTTTGTCGGGGTCGATGGCGAGTTTGGCTAGTCGCTCTCGGCGGGTTTGAGTGTGTGAC
>JBKJSI010000717.1:0-2672 GCA_046595915.1 Pirellulaceae bacterium | reverse complement strand
GCGGACGTGGCGCAGGAGAGGGGAATCGGCGTCTTGTTTGGCGACGATCGGGTTTTCGAGTTTTTCGCCGAGGGTCCAGCGGTCGGTTGTTTTGTCGGGGTCGATGACTAAGAAGAGGCCAGCGGCGGGGAGTTTATCGGGGACGCTTTGGTGAAAGACATAGATTGTTTTGGGATCGTATTTGGCGGGCGGGGCTTCCAGGAGCGAGAGCTCGACGAGTGAATTGACTTTGAGCGCGGTTCGCAGGAAGAGATTTTTGGAGCCGACGAGGATGACTTTTTGCATCTCGCGCTTGGGTAAGATCGCGATGGCGCGATTGTCGAGCGGCAGGGCATCGGCGCGATCTAGCTTGGCTACGAGCGTGCCGCCATCGACGGAAGTTTTTTCGATCGCTTGCCGCCAGACTTCGCCAGGTTTAAGGGTGAGCGGAAAGACGTCAACCGGTTGATCATTGAGATCGACATCGAGGCGACATTTGACTTCTTCTTCGGATTGATTCACCACTTCGAGCAAGATCTCGTAGCCGACGGGATCGAGTAGCGAGCGACGGACTTGCAAATTCGTGATGCCGACATTGCCGGTGCGGGCGCCAACGACTTCCATTTCGATGAGTTTATCTTGTGCCAACTCTTCGGCGCCGGCGAAACAGCCATCGGTGAGGAGGACGATGCTGCCATGTTTTACGTCGGCGAGGAGGCGCTTCGCGATGGTGACGGCCTCTTTGACACGGGTCGGGCCATCAGAGGGCTTGATCGATTGAATCGCTTCGCGGAGGGTCCGTTCGCGGGAGGTGAGGCCGCAGATGACATCGGGCTGTGCGCCTGCGGAGAGGATGGCCATTTCGTCGCGGAAACGAAGGGAGCCGATGAGGGCGAGGGCTTTGTCTTTGGCGGAATCGAGGCGAGTGGGAGTGATGTCGCTGGCGCGCATGCTGGCGGAGTTATCGACGATGACGATGACCCGGCGGGCTTGGAGGATTTCCCAATTCCAGAAAGGAGCGCCGAGCGCGAGGACGAGGAGCGCTAGCAAAAGCAGCTGCATCAAGAGCGACAAGAGATGCCGAAAGTTCTGCCAAAGCGAGCGGGGCTTCTTTTCGTCGTAGATTTGGCGCCAGAAGATCGTCGTCGAGACGGGAACCTGGCGGAGGCGGATTTTGAGGATGTAGAACCCGATGATCGGGATCGCGAGCGCGGCCCATGCCAGCGCCCAGGGAGCGGCGAAGTTCATGCAACGGCTCCTGCGGCGCGCATCATTCGCAGGACGAGTTCATCGAACTTGACCTGCGTATTGGTTTGCGTGCAGCCCATGCCATAGGTGTTGCAATAACGGTTCACGGACTCTTGGTGTTCGTTGAAGAGCTTGCGGTAGGTTCGCAGATTGCTTTCGGTGACCGTGACTTTGCGGACGCCGTCGTTTTCGACATCAATCAGTTCGAGATCGCCAAAGAAATCGGGCGTGGCTTCTTTGGGATCATGAATTTGAATGATGTGCGGCTCGTAGCGACGATGTCGCAGCATGTCGAAGCCTTCTTGATAGCCGGATGGCGAGAAGAGATCGCTCACCACGACGACGAGGCCGTTGCGCTGCTTGCGGCGGACGAATTCTTTGATGCTCTGTGTGAGATCGGTATCGGCGCCGCGGAGCGGGAGTTTTTCGAGGAAGGAGAGCAAGGCGAGGATGCGCGACTTGCCGCGAGTGAGTGGAAAATCATCGATGATGTGATCAGCGAAGGCGACGACATTGATGCGATCTAGATCAGCGAGCGCCATGTAGGCGAGCGCTGCGGTGAGTTGTCGCGCGAGGTCGAATTTTTGCGGCGTACCAAAGCCCATGCTGCGCGAGGCATCGAGCAGAAAGTAGACGTGGAGGTCTTCCTCTTCTTGAAAGCGCTTGAGGAGCAAGTCGCCGTGTCGGGCGTAGATGTTCCAGTCGAGGTAACGCAAGTCGTCGCCGGCGGAATACTCGCGATGGTCGGCGAACTCGATGCCGGAGCCGAATTGTTTCGTTCGCCGCTGCGCGAGGAGCGAGCCACGAAACACCCGTCGCGAAACGAGCGACAGGTATTCGAGCTGCTTCAGGAACTCGGAGCCAAAGAGCGCCATCGTCGGGTGCTGTGCCTGGGTGCGAAGCGGTGAAAAATGGGCGAGCAATTAAGCGGCGGCGAGTTGGGTTTCGCTGACGCTGGAGAGGATTTTGTCGATGACGACATCGGTGCCCATGCCTTCGGCTTGACCCTCGAAATTGAGGATGATTCGATGGCGGAGGACCGCGCGGGCCATGACGCGGAGGTCTTCTTTGGCGACGTGGTAACGATGGTCGAGGATGGCGCGGATTTTGGCGCCGAGTATGAGCGCCTGCGCGCCGCGGGGGCTGGCGCCGTAGCGGACATATTTCTTCGTGATGTCGACGGCGTATTCCTGCTCGGGATGGGTCGCCAGGACGATGGCGAGGCCATAGCGGCGGATTTCACTGGCAACGGGAATTTGCCGCGCGAGCTGCGACATTTCGATGATGCGGTCGCCGGTGAGGACCGCTTCGGCTTTGGGCGATTTCGTTTCGGTGGTGCGATCGAGGATCGTTTCGAGCTGGCTCATTTTTGGAAAGGGTACGAGCAGCTTGCAGAAAAAGCGGTGGAGTTGGGCTTCGGGAAGGGGATAGGTTCCTTCCATTTC
>JBKJSI010000696.1:0-5278 GCA_046595915.1 Pirellulaceae bacterium | reverse complement strand
CGATAGCGAGGTACAACATTTCAGCGGCCCTCCTGTTGAGATGCTTTGGCGATCGAAAGATACGCCGTACTATCATCATCGCACGAGGGCCGCTCTTTCATAGAATCAGGTTGATGTACTCATCTACCGGTGCGGCCACAGCCGCAAGAAGCTTCCCTCAACCTCCCTCCTCCCCAACACCACCCCCGCGCGAAAAGAACGCTCAGCAGGGTAGCACTGGTTGATGTACTCATCTACCAGTGCGGCGGCAGCCGCAAGAAGCCCCCTCAACCATAAACCTCCACATCCCCCCGCCGGGTGCCGCTCTGGCAAGGCCAGTGTGAATTCAGCCTTATGCCTAGACTCTGACGCCGCAATCGAACCACACACCTCGACGGCCGCCGAGTTCGCTCCACCAAATCCCACGTCAATCACCTCGAAATCAGCCAATCCCAACACCGCATCGAAAACGCCTGTCGCATTGATCAATGTTCAAGAAGAAGCATCGCCCTTCAAATGCCAACGCACTTAAACGTCAAAAACGCACACCTTCGCAAGACTTTGCGAGTTGCCCATTAGATCCAAAGAGGAACTCCACCGAAATCAATGGACCATGTCGAGTAAGTCTGGCAAAATAGCATCAGTTCGATGTCGCACGGGTTTGACGCGCCAGTGAGGAAAAACCTACCATGAACATTTACCCGAAATTGGCGGCCATCATTCTCTTAGCGACGGTATTAATTTTCCCAGGCCGGGCAATTGGCCAATTCTTGGGTTTTGGCAATGACAGCCCCGAGAAGACCGCTGAACATCTCGTGCATGACCGCAAATGGGGAATGAATGCGGGCCTGAAGGCCATTGAGTACGGCGACAGGATCATTCCGCTAATCAAGTCGGAGTCAGACGATTTTCGCAAGCTCGATAACCGCAATTCGTTTTGGATTGCGGAAGTCCTCGGTTCAATCGACACCGAACTGGCTCGTAACACATCAAAGGAACTTTACGGGCGCAAAGAGCGACTTCCGAAACTAGTCGGCGCGATCGGACTCAGCATGCACGGCGCAGACTTAGGGCCGATCAACGACGGCTCATTTCTTGTGAAGTCCGCTAGAGAAAATCCCAAGCCGCCTGCCGGTGGGGTTGGCCTTTTGGACACGGATGAAAGGGAACTGGCGATCATCGCGCTCGGTTATTCAAAGTCCGACGCCGCGCTGCTATTCCTTCATGAAATTCTTCCGCAGGAAGACTCCTATTGGCTTCAACGTAGGATCTGTGAGGCGTTGGCGCAAATCAAGAATCCGTCGTCGATCCCAGTGTTTCGCAGGTGCCTCAAGAATTCAGAATTCTCTGCAATAGAATCCGCTTACCGCGCATCAATTTGCCTTGGTGACAAAGAAGCAACCCACTTAGCAATCGAATGGCTCAGCGTTGACGAAAAGAGAAAGTACAACGAAGAACAATTGATCGATGAACTCCAAAAGGTAACCGGAAAGTGGTGGAATGGGCGCAAGAAGAAAGATTGGCAAAAGTGGTGGGAAAAGGAAGGCGAAAAGTGGACCATTCCAGAAGAATTTCTGGTCGACTGGGATAAGCAGCCAAAGATGCGATAGCTCAGCTGGCTCGATAGGGTCTACCCGCAAATCGCGGGTGGCTCTGTTCGAAAACAAAACGACTAGATGGCTGGGGTCGACCAGCGAAAGCCTCCAGCTCGGCGCGGGTCTCCGACCCCGACGCCCCACCGATCGCAGGTCTCCTCTAGCCGCACAACACCAGCTGATCGCCTCATCCACCGCCACAGACGCACCCGCCTCCCTCAACCATCAACCTCCCCAACACCACCCCGCGCAAAAAAGAACGCCCAGCCCGCACCCGCCCCATTCACCTTAGAGGGCTGATGGCCAAAGTCACGCGAATCTGGCATCAAGCGTACTTCGCGCAAACCTGAGTAAACGTCGCGATGACAACAGCAAAGCCTGAAGTGGCGAAATCAGAACATCCAAAATCATCGTCCCATCAGGCGCGCGACTGCAGGGGCCGCTTCCGTCAGTTCCTTGCTGTTCAAAAACGATGCCTATTTCCTCACGCATAATGGTGTCTGCACTCGAGCCAGATTGCTGACCGCCCGCTCATGCTCTGCTTGTCGATCTATGATCCAGCCCATAGCGGAGTGCTTCGCGACCACAGTGCCTGCACAAGCGACGTTTCGACTTTTGCCATTCGGGTTAATGTCGGGTTTAGCTCTTGACCGGCCCGTCTGAAGTGGCGGAATCACACCAGGGCGCAATGCTTCGAGTTTGTCACAGCACTTTCCCGTTATCTGAGTACATAGCACTCTAGCGCCATTAGTTCGCAACGCCGCGATAACTTTGTCGAACGGATGGCCATGATTATTACTTGTACCGACGGAGATAACTGCGTTTTTCGCGAAGATCGCTTCTTTAAATAGCCAAGCCAATTCATCGTCGCTCGCCCCAGTATCGCCGCCATGATGTGGCACGGCAATGATGTCGCAGCCAACTCGACGGCCAACGCGACGGTGGATTTCTTTCCATTGTTCAATTGACGAATCGGCCGTGAAGAGAATCCGACCCTCTGGCGTCTCGAAAAACAGCACCGCGCTGGTCGCATTCGTTGATGTTGACTCAATGTTCTCGAAAGATGTCGGAGAAGCTGTAATCAAAGTCGCACTCTTCGTATCATCCTCCCATAGTTTTGTTCGTTCTTCACGGCGCTCTATTCGAGCTAACTGGGCTATCGAAAGGTCGCCGTCCCTAACCTGCTCACGCACGCGCAGCCAAAATTTTGTGTTCGCAATTTGTCCATCGTCGACAAATCCGACCGTATCAATTCGGCCTTGATATGCATTCAATACGCCGATCGCACCTCCCATGTGATCTTGGTCACTATGGGAAATCGCAAGACAAGCAATTCGGTCAATTCCCGCATTTTTCAGGAACCGAAGAAGCGTTCGATCACCCTTTAAGCCAGCGTCAATGACGATCGCGGCTTGATCACCTAGCAGCACGACTTGCGACGTTGCTTGACCGACATCAAGAAAAACAGCTTCCATTATGGCTTTTTGAGGCTTTCCCAACCGACCAATCTGCCTTTTGTTGCTTCGGCAACTGCTCCGAGCAATTCCTCTGCGGTTATATTGAATTGTCGCGATCGATGTCGGTTGACTTTTTCAAGTGACAGAATCTGAAATGTTAGTGGGTCGCGCCGAAGAAATGCTTCGATTGGTTGCCCGATTTTCAAGCCAAAGAAATCTGGGTCAGCGACCTTTTCGATCCCTATGTCTTCTTTTGAACCATCATCCCAGGTGATCTGCGATGGAATTGGCCGGGCCTTTGAAATCACACCGAGTTGCCTGAGAAAAATCGGCTGGGTATTGCGGTATACGGTGCTATCAATTACCGAATCGAGCAGTGCCCAATCTCTCTTCTCATCGGCCGACATCTCAAATTCTCGTTTAACGACTAGCTCTTGAAACCTGATGCTTAATTTCATCAGCAAATCTAGTCGAGCTTCTTCCACGGTCGGTCCGTTCCCCGTAAACGCGGGGCTCAATCCATTTGCCAGAAGTTCGTTTTTCCCTGGAAGATAAGTCAAATTCACCGGTCGGCGAGTTGGATATCTAATGGTTCCCAGGCTAATTTCACTGAGAACCGCCGAGATAGCGGAAGTTTGTTTACCAAAGGCGCTGCGACCTAAAGCAGAAAAGTCATTTTCGTAACGTTGGACGTAAGCCGCAGGCAATTCGCGCTGCAAAAATGCGGTGCTTAGCTCGTAAGACATTGGCATGGGGTAGCTCACTCGATTGGTTCGAACGTGTGGCGAAGCGAGGGGGTCAGAGCAGCTTCAAAGCACCGATACATGTAATCATGAACAATCTCAAGCCTTGGAAACATTCTATCTAAATCTAATTCCCCCATATCTCTTGACTGCTTTTCCCAATCAATTCGTAGTGAGATCGCGTTTTTTTCAGGCGATCTAGGTAGGTCCTGTACTTGAATCACCAGTGGTCCGGGATCAACTGGGCAATTGACAATCCATTGGCAAGAAGAAAGTCCTACAAGCCCATACGGTTCGCGCGGCAGGTCGATGGGGAGAGTTAGGTACTCATTCAGCTCAACGGTGCGGTCCTCTGCAATGGGAAGTTCAATGATGTCAACGTAGTGAACCGTCGCGTGCTGAACTGACGCCGGCGAAAACAGACGAAGATAGTCCATGTAAAACGGTTCGAGGGCAGACCAAGTTTTCCCAAATGTTGGGCACTCATCCCCAGATTTGACAAGATGGAAGGCGAGCCTGTCGTCCTCCAATGAGATGAATTGTCGCCGAAGGTCGTCATGAAGCCTGATTGTCTTTACTCTTCCTTCAATCTTCACTTTTCCCTTGGTCAACTCACCCGTAGGAATATCTGTCGGAAAATGAAATTGAGTTTCTAAGAACTGCTCAAGCTTGGGAAATTGCGGCGCATGGAGCTTCTTAAACTCATTTACCGCTTCGAAGTCCCAACCTCGCTTTTGTGGATTCGAAGCAAATTCAAAAGCAATAAAAATCTCGACGACCGGTGGTTTTCTGTACTTCGTCACGGCTGTCATTAAAGTGGTTACTGTGATACGGGGACCAAAATCACATGATGACTGAATTTAAGCAAATTTGCTAGTTCAGCCGGGTTTGCAGATCCAGACTCTCGCGATACGCGCACTACGCAGTTCAGCTGCCGTAGACAGCCAAACCCAATCAATCAAAACCTCGCCACGAACTGTCCGCCCGTCTTACGCCTAAACCTCCAAAATCTCCGCCAAAAACGGCTCCCGCCCCACCAACATCGCCAAAATCTCCCCAACCACGATCTTCTGAAAATGCGCGCTCGCCCGATGCTCATCGAGCGCCGCCTCATCCCGATAGCTCTCATACAGCATCAGCGTATGCGTCTCCGAGCGCCCCTGATGCACATGATAAAATAGGCACCCCTCCTCAGCGCGGCTCAACTCGGCCAGCTTCGGCAGAAGGCTCAAGACCTTCTCGAGCTGCCCCTCCCGAACCTTCCACTTCGCAAACAAATAAATCGGCTTGGTTTGAATCGACCCAGTTTGAATTGGCTCAGTACTCACGCGTTTCTCTTTCAGTGAAGTTACTAACCTGACTCGACGCATCAATTCACGAAATTAATATCCCGCCGCCTACAGCGAAACCGGCTCGTGGCCCCCCCGACAAGCCCGCCACCAATCTCCCCGCCCCCACCCAAAAGTGCAAGCACTTCGCCCCCCGAACGCATCAACCAAAACCG
>JBKJSI010000693.1:0-5507 GCA_046595915.1 Pirellulaceae bacterium | reverse complement strand
GAGGACCAAGTGTTTCCCTTCTTCGAACTTCGCGCAGCTGCTCAAGGCCTTCGTGACGGCGCCGAATTCGATCCGGATGACGCCCGAAGGAGAATCGCCGCACAGCTGAATACGCTATGCAATCACCGGATCCGGCATGTCGTTTTCGGCGCATTCGGTTGTGGCGTCTTCCGGAATCCGGCTCACCGCGTGGCGCAGATTTATCGCGAGGAGATCGCGAGGTGCAAGGGAGACTTTTCGGTAATTGCGTTCGCAATTTTCTCGGCGGGTTACCGAGTAGGATCAATTTGGGCCGCCCGCGGCGGCAGCGGATTGGAAATGGTCAAGTGCGACTTGGTAAATCAAGGGCGCAGCGGTTCCGACTGCGGTTGGTCCCATTCCTGCAGAATGGCTGGAAGAAGTTTGAGCGGTTTGGATGGCGAGTCTTGGCGCACTGCCACTCGGGGCAAGTTGCAGAGGAATGTTTTTGAACGCTGGGGTGGTAAGCGCAAGTTGTTCCTAGCCCTTCCGTGGTGCTAGGAACAGTAACTTGAATTGGCGTAGAACTTTGCTATTTCACGGGCGCCACTTTGGGCCGGCCGCCTTGATCAGATCGCTAGTCAGGTTGACCGAACTCCCGCCCGTTGACGGAATGCGGAGGATAGAGTGTTTCGAGCTCGATTTTGTTATCGCTGCTTCTGTATATGCAATGTGCGCGCCATCCGGCGACCAGGAAGGCGAAACTTGGCTGCGCGTTTCGGTCCTCGTTTGTGTCCGCACCGTGAGGCGCGCGGGGCTCGAGCCATCCGGGTTGATCGTCCATATCTCACCATTGCTATAAGCGATGCGGTTTCCTAACGGAGACCATCTGGCTGACCAGACCTGCCCGAGCGAATAAAAAGTCGCTCCCCCGCCAGAGAGGTCAGCGATGTACGTGGTTCCGTTGACATTCCCGTTCTCCTCATGGAAGAGGACCGCGTCGCCGCTCGGCGACCAATCTGGATCGGAAACATTCACCGTGCCCACGAAGTCGTAAAACCAATAAGCTTCGGCACCAAACCGGCGCGTCGGTGGACTCGCGACCGGCGGCCCGGCGCTCCAGTCGAGTTGAACGGTGTACAGACCACCGCTAACTTCCTCTCCCACGCCTGTGAACGACCAGCCCGCGAAGGAGACGAACGAATCATCTTTACCCCACGCCACTTGGGATGTGTCGCCCGACCAATGCACGTTGGGATCGGCTGTCAATTGAATCCACTGATTGGACTCACTCACCGCAAACAGTTCGTAGGCCAGTGGAGTCCCCCACTCATCGACTGGACCCTCGTAATCGTAATCACCGTAGAGGAACCAGCGCGATCCACCATGGAGTTGAAAGCTCGGCGTCGATCCATAACCCAACGTACTTCTCTTGTTGCTGCCATCCCCTTTCATCGACATTCCCGCGTAGTAGCCGTCGTTCCCCGATGTAGTAACCCAACCTGAAAAATAGATCGTCCCGGGCGGAACAGGCCCCGGCGGCGGGGTGGTTCCTCCTCCCTTCTTCTGCGCCAATGCGCTACTCGCGCTAGCGACGACACAAAGCACCAGCACACTCAGTTGCAAAAGACGTTTACTCACAATCCAAGATATTTGCATGTTCGCACCCTCGATGAAATAGATGAAATAAGAGCTTGATGAGCTAGTACGTCGCCGCCGCTTTGACGTGTGCGTCAACTCGTCCGTCGGAAACAGAGAAGGCCGAAAAGCCTGTGAAGCGAGAGCAACATACAAGATGCGGAATGGCTCGACAATGATTTGCGGATGCACAATCGTTCAATTGGCGCCGCCAGGACATTAAACAAGTGTTTTAAACAACTAATGACACTTGTTTAGCTTTATTTCGAGGCGCGGAGCCCGGAACAAAAGCGGATTTCATTATTCGTGAGATAGAAAATCGTTGAACGGCCCAACCGCACCCTGCAGCGGGACCGTTGACCTATCCCAAGGTGTTTGATTTAGTGAAAGCGGCGGGGTCTCCTCGCCTGCGAAGCATCGGCCTTCCAAATCGCTCGCGTGCCAGCTTCCTATTCTCGCAGCAACTGGCGGAGCCTCGGCAGCTGTCCCGGCACCGCAAAACCGGAAGCTTGCTGGTCGATCTGAAATCAGCACTGTTGCGAATTATTTCGCACGCCGCTTGCCGCACTTTGGCGATGCCCAGCGCTGCCGCCGTGCCGCCAAGAACTGGGCGAGTGAACTTTCACCTGGTAGTCCGCGATGGCCGCTTATTAGCGCTCGATCAATGGCGCTCCAAGTTTCGCCTGGCGCCTCGCTTATCGGCCCAGAGTTTGCGGCGGGCCGTTTTCCATGTCGGGCGTAATAGGCATCCGCCCAAAACAGGATTCTATACCCCGCCCGTCAGTTATTGATTTTTTCCTTCGGGCATCGGATCGGGTTTAATTTACCTTGCCGGAGTGATCCCCCACCTGAATTCGGAGCGCCATGGATGGTTGCTTGGTTTCGCCCCACCCTTTCCCCCGAGCAACAAGCCCGCGTTTTGGCGGATCGCGATCACCATCTTGATCCCGTCGTGCGACGGAAGATGCTTGTTCTTTGGGTCGTTCACCTTGGTCACCGCCGCGAAGAAGCCGCCCGCATCGCCCATGTCGGCGTGGCCACCGCCAAACGCTATCTCCTCGCCTACCGCGATGGTGGACTGGAGGGACTCCGGCGACGCGAGCCCGGACATTGCCCCGTCAGCGAACTGGCTTCTCACGCCGAGATCATTAAGCGGTCGCTCACCGAACAGCCCGTTCGCACCACCGCCGAAGCCATCGAGCGCATCCATCAACTCACCGGCATCCATCGCGGGCTCACTCAAACGCGCGCCTTCCTCGCTGGACTCGGCTTCACTTGGCAACGCACTCGGGCGGTTCACAAAACGCCGAAGCATCTACGGCAAGCATCACGCCGATTTCGCCTCGTTTCGATCCGCGATCGAGGCGACTCTGGAGGGAATCCCCAATACCCACGCTGAACAACTCGCCACCCTCATGACCCTCCGATTTCAGAACTTCGAAAAAGTATCACTGCTGACCGGGTATGGTATCGCCGAAGTGTATGGTGTTGAAACGGAAGGCGAGTGGACGCTGCTTGTTAAGCGCCCTACCGGAGACGACGCAGCCTTATACATCGTCAATTACAACGCAACGACGGCGCATAACGGATACGGCTACGGCTTCTTTGGCTTTGCGAACCCGGTCTATGCACTCTACGACGATGCAGTTACCCCCGCTTTCGGTAAGGAGTGGGGACCGCAGCCGAGCAGTTACGAATTAGCTCGTGGGCGGGCAGGGTTCACTACCCTTAGTGCAGGAACTGGCGGTTCTACCGACCGCGTTCTTGTGTGCCAGACCGGCAAGCAGGGGATTTACTTCGGCACAAACTCCGCGTCACTCGTGGCCATCGGAGGCAACGCGACCGTCACGATGAAAGACTCCGCGTCCGCCACGTTCGGCTTCACTCGCTCCGTCAAGTGCCGCCTTGCCGCGCTAGAAGCCTCTCGCAATTGCCATATCGCTTTGATCGATGGCGCTTGGGAGTTGACTGGGAAGGCGTGCAGCTAATGGGAATAGGTTTGGGCGAGTGCTGCTGCGACCCCCAGGAGCCGGAATGCGGCGGGTGTTGTACGCCGTCCTCAATATCATTTTGGTTGCAATACAACAACACTTCGATCGCGTTCACGAATTGCAACGAATGCGATACCGGAGCGTTTGAAGTCGTATTGTCTTCTGTTTCATGCTCTGTAGATGGCGCAGGGCAGTGGGTTAGTTTTTGCGACTTCTTTCCTATTTGCGGCTTAAGCCCATGCACGGACTCCCTTGGATTCTACTGCGACCCAGGAATTCTAAGCTACAACGCCCACTGGCCAGTGTTCTCTTTTGAGTGCGTGAACGGATGTTATGAGTCGTCGTTCACAGGGCCATGTTGGGTATGCCTTGATGACGAGTCTAGTCCATTTGGGCTTAACTATGCCGACCAGATCGAGTACACCATTCGCGCTGTTTCAGGGAAACTTCCCGAGGGAAACTGCGTTACGGTGATTTCGATATTCCTCCTAATCCACTTCACGACCGGAGCGACTAACTGTGATGACCTCGCGGTTTCAGGATTTTGGATGCGAAGCTACATGATCGATCACGGTCCAGATGACGCGGAAAAGGTCTGCTGCGGAGATTTCGATTGGCCCGGGCTGGTTGGAGGTTACAACTGCCCGTATTCATGCAGCGGCACCCTATTTTCTGGATGCACGGCAGGTGTTGCGCTATCCGATCCAGGGCACCCAGAGTATAGCAAGATACACATCTCATGCTAATCGACTCTCGACATTGCCAAGTAAATCAGCATCACGTTTGCAATATGTGCAGACGACAATTCAAGCATGGCCGTGTAGTGGCTATGTGCCCAAAAGGATTGGCAGTCCCGAAGAAAGCCAAGAGAGAGCAACACCAATACCGCCCCCGAACCACCGAAGAACTCCTACCCGTCCTCTCCACCTGCGCCACCTGCGAACACCGAACCGCCGACGGCCTCTGTGACAAGCAGCTAAAAACCGGCTGCGGATCGTGCCGGTCGATCGAGGCGTTTGCCAAGTTTCAGCGGTCTGGAAAGCCCTGCCCTGATGGGCGGTTTGCGGGGACGGAGTTGGTGGAGCCGAACCTCGCCCCTGGAACGGTTGCTCTAGATAGGGAATAATCGCCGCCCCAAGCACGAGCGGCGAGTTTCGACCGACATTTCAACCGACCTGGGAGTCGTCAATCGCCGTAAGTCCTTTAAGGGCCTGTAGCTCAGTCGGTTAGAGCAGGGGACTCATAATTGGCTCACGCACCTCGCGAGTATGACGCGGAAATCGCCGCTAATCGCTTGTTTTTAAGCAAGAAACCGCAGTTTTGAAAATGGCCCACTTACCCCTGTTTGCCCCCGAAAACCCCATTTGCGGGTGTCAGTGACACCCGCTTATTACTACTCAATGCAGAGCGAATGCTGTGCGGCGCAAGGTGGATAGGTTTTGGAAGGGCTGACCGATTTATGATTTTCGGTATGTTGAGACAACAGCTTGCTTGTCTGTGGCGAATCTGAAAGCGGGACGATTGTTCTTTCCTCGCGCCCTACCGCTCCGCGTTTTGTGTTCCCGCTACGCGAGGTGTAAATGACCACCTCGCTTCTAGCCATCGTCTTACATTGCGGCACTCCTCGCCGTCGTTGTTGAAGCAGCCCAGCTCCTATCCGGTTACTGGAGCTTAACGACGACGGAGGTATTCATCGAGAAGGATTTAGGGAGGCTTGGCGTGGGCAAATGCAGCTGTTGCTATTAGTCGTAACTTTCAATTGTTGCATGAGGCAAATTGCCTTGCTCTGCCGCGTGTGTGCCGTCGATGCTCAATTACTTCGCCCGAACTAAGGACATATTTGTCTATCACCTTGCAGCTGACATGAATTTGATGCGCAAGGCACAGTAGCCGCTGCCAATAGCTAAATCCCGGCCCTTT
>JBKJSI010000480.1:0-5413 GCA_046595915.1 Pirellulaceae bacterium | reverse complement strand
GTCATGCCGCCGGAACTGCCGCCGCCGAATGCGGTGTGGATCACGCCATCGGTGATGGTGCGCGTCGCCGATTCCATGAGGGCGTCGGTCGCGAAGTCGCCCGACACGCTGTCGATGTTGGTGACAACCACTTCGCCTGCTTCGAGTTCCTTGTCGATCCGATGAAAATCATCGGTCGTGTGCGTCGAATCGACTTCGGACGTGCTGGTGACGGTGACCTGGGTATCGATCGACGAACTATCGGAGCTGCCGGGCCCCGTGGTGTCATGGCTGGAGACCATGCCGTATTCGAACTCGGAATCGTATTCGAGGATCGTTTCACTGTCGGAATTGACGTAGGCGAAGCGGAATCACAAAAAAGGGTTCCTGACACCTTTTCCAGTTTCAACCAACCTGGGCTACCCGCTGCCGTATTATGGATATCCCCATTTTCACATGTCGATCAGCCGTTTCTTTGCACTTTCAAGGGCAAACGTAAGTTCATTGAAATCAATAACCCAGGGTTGTCCGTCTCGCCTGCCATAGATTTCCACCACTAGTGTATCGGATTCGTGGTTTACTTCCGCAATCTGTTCGTTTCCGATCATTAACTGGACCACTGCTTTTTCTCGATCAGGTGGGCTCACTACGTCAAGGGCAATGTGTGGCATTGCAGAACTCCCTATTCTTTGAAAAACAAAAACTTACCGTTGATATCACAAACGATTCCACGTCCATCAGGAGCGAGTGCTTCGATTGTGTCGCCAAATCTCCCTCGAAATCCTTTTACGTATGTCGTTGCCGGATTGCTGAGAATGTCATTTACAATTGCCTGTGCTTGGGCGTTGATCTGCGCCTGATTACCTGTTGATTTCGGAAAAAGCGAATTGCCCGGCCTCGCTCCAGCGCCGTGCTTCGTCAGGGATCGACCTGCGACGGTAAGACCACCACGATCTGGAACGCTACTCGCTTTGGACAGATCCGGAAGCGACTTTCCAACAATTTTGTTTGGCGCAACAACTACTGGCGGAAAATACCTCTGACTAGAGATCCCGAAAGGGCGAGAAGTAGATGGTGAGAAACTGGGTCGCCCTGACGGCACAACGCCAGCCATACCGCCCAAGGCGGCATACGCATCCGCTTTCTTTCCAGCCCAGTACTGTCTATTCTCGTCTCCGTCGATAAAGCCCTTGTGATGCTTCCACATTCCCGATTCGTATTCGTGCCATTTGCGGAATTCTTCTGACTTACCCGCATAAAACAAGTCCCTTTCGAGATTTTCTTCTGGATACTCATACGGCCATCGAAAAGTTCTAGACTTGTATTTTTCGATAATTTCATCTCTGAGGGCATTTCGCCTAACGGCCTCAGGGTCATTTCCGCTTTGAGGCCCACCTTCGTACGGTGAAGCATGTGAACCAATCTCACGCTTTGCGGCTTCCAACTCTTCGAGTTTCTTAAGTTTATCGAGTTCTTCAGGTGTTACGCCAAAAACGTTCCCAAATTCAATTCCAATGAGCGCCTTAGGATTGTACTTGGCAGCGTGTTCGAGCAATTCCAATGGAACAGTGACTATTTCACCCGATGGCAACCTTATTATCACGAACCATCGAAAACGAGGATCGCCTATCGCAACCTCACCGTCTTCCGTTGAACTGTCGTCACCCTCTCCTTCTCCACCCCCTCCTCCGCCGCCGTCCCTTGGCCGATAGTCGCCGCTGGGGTTCTCTCCTTCGCCCGGCTCGTAGCTGTTTGCGCCGGAGGATTCGCTGATGCTTTCGGAATCGGAGTCATCGACGACGAGCGTGTAGCCGAACTCGGTTAGTTCGGCGTGGAGGGTCCAGGAGCTATCGTGGTCGTAGCTGGTGTGCCAGCTGGCGGTATTGGCTATCGGTGAAAAGCTCTTTTCGTCGGAGAAGACGCGCTGAGTGCTGCCTTCGCTTTCGTACGTGAACACTGTCGAGGCTTCGTAGCCATCCATCTCGAACTGTTCATTCCCCTCGACCGTCGAGAAATACTCGTCCACCGAGGTGATCGTGAGGCTTGTTCTCGATGAATCTTCTTCATCGTCGCCGTAGCTGCCGATGATGTCGTAGACGGTTTCACCGCTGATCGTCCAGACGGCGCCGCTGACGCTGATCGTGCCGTCGTCCTCGGTGATGGTCGTTTCGGTGTAGCTGGAGTCGGTGACGATTTCGCCGGTGTACGACTCGGCGACGCCATTGCCTGAGCCGCCGCGCGAGAGGGTGGTGGTCGAGGTTACGTTCCACTCGGCGGTTTGCTCTTCGGTCGTGGTGAATGTGCCGGCGGCGGATTGGGTCGACTCGGTCGCGCTGAAGCTCGACAGAGGGCGCGAGCGATCCATCGTGGCGCTCATCACGGCGTCGAGGTCGTAGTCGACGGTGACGCTGTTGATGCGCTTTCCGCGTCCACATGTCCGACCGCAATCGATCCCAATGCGCCCGCATTGGAGACCGCCGCCGCCATCTCCGGCGTCGATACCCCGGCCATCGGCGCCTGAATGATCGGGGACGAGATTCCAATGCGTCGCAGAAAAGCATTCATGAGCGTTGCTCCGAGCTAATTCCACTTACCGGCATGCTGCCCGCCGTCGACCTGCAGAATCTCGCCCGTCGTGAATCCCGCCGATTCCAAATACAGCACCGCGTCAACAATCTCATGCACTTCGCCAAGGCGTTTCAGCGGATGCAAGCCCGCCAATGCATCGAGCGATTCAGCGGAGTGCATCGGCGTTCTAATAATGCCTGGCGACACAGCATTCACGCGAATTCCTCGATCCGCATATTCGATCGCCAAGGCTCGCGTGACCGCGTTGAGCCCACCCTTGGTCAGCGACGCCATCGCGGCATCCACGCCTTGAATCGGTTGCTCAGCGAGCGAAGTCGTCATTTGCACGATATGCCCACTCTTCTGTTTCAGCATCGCAAGCACCGCTTGTTGCGTCACAAAAAAGAAGCCATTGAGGTTGACGTTCATCACCTGGGCGTATTCTTCCGCGGTGTACTCGGTGAACGCCTTGGGAACAAAGATGCCCGCGTTATTCACGAGCGTGTCCACGCGTCCAAACCGCTCCACGGCGCCTTGCACGACTTGCTTCGCAACTTCCGGATCAGAAATATCCCCGGCAATCGCCAGCACATCCGAAGAGTCAAAGGTCTCGGCGCTGATCTTCCTGGAATTGGCGACCACCCGGTCACCGCGCCCCAGAAACCCCTTCACCAGCCCGGCGCCAATGCCTTGCGAAGCCCCCGTGATGATCGCAACCTTTTGAATCTCGCTCATGGCTTCGCTCCTTCTACTTCATTGACGACTAATCACAAAAAAAGCCGCCCGTCATAGTAACGAGCGGCCGCGAGACATTCTTGATTAGACAAGATTAATTTCTACCTCGATATTGCCGCGCGTCGCCTTCGAGTAAGGGCAAATCTGATGCGCCGCATCGACCACCTTCTGAGCCGTCTCACGATCCAAACCGGGCAGGCTGACATTTAATCGCGCCCGCAGCAAGTATCCGCCCTCGGCCGTTCCTAAATCAACTTCCGCATCCAGCGCCGTCTCCGCTGGAAGCGTCACTCGCAGCTTGCTCGCCGCAACGCCCATCGCACCAATGAAACAGGCGGACCAGCCAGCAGCAAATAACTGTTCGGGGTTCGTCCCATTGCCGGGTTTGCCGGGCGAAGACAGTTTAACCTCGAGTCGTCCATCGGAGCTCTTCGAAGCCCCATCGCGACCGCCTGTCGTATGCGTGCTGGCGGTGTAAAGCACTTTTTCCATCGTGGTCATCGCATTCTCCTTACTGAAATTAGGTGGGTTCAACTTGTTTTCTAACGTCGTACTCATCACTTTCTCCTTCATAAACTGTTGTGAAAAGGAAGTCTCGTAAACTGTGTGTGAAAAACCGTCAGCAACTACCGGGCGATGGCAGCCACCGCCATTCGCTTCATTCCCAAAACCGCGGAAGCCCCGAGCACCACAAATCCGAGCAGCGTGATCCCCTGAGCGAGTACAAATGGCAGCTCCGATTGCGTGGGCGCCAGAACATGCAGCGCGGGCACTTTAAGAACTCTCGTCGCCGCGAATTGCAGCGGCTTACAAAAGGAATATCAACTCCCGCCCCAATCCTTACACGAATGGCCGAAATATTTCGAAAATGGCCGAAACCCCGCCAAATTGAGGGTGGCACACTCTGGAGCGTACTCGCGAAGGGCGTGGAATGCGGCTGGCCCCGTTCGACAGTTGCTCCACTACATCTCATTAGCGTTTATTCGCGTTCCAGCATTCCCTTCGTGTTCTTTGTGCCTTTGTGGTGAAACGCATTTTTCTACTTCCCGTGTAAGGTCCGCCCGCCGCACCGGTATTCCCTCCAAAGGCCCGCCTTCAATCGGGCTGCCCGCTAAGGAGTACCCGCCATGTGGATCGTCAAAACCGCCCTTCGCCATCCTTACACCTTCGTCGTGATGGCCGTGCTCATTCTGGTGCTCGGCGCCACTTCGATCACGCAGATGCGGACCGACGTCTTCCCCGAAATCGACATCCCCGTCGTCACCACGGTCTGGACCTATCGCGGAATGGAAGCCGACGAATTCGAACGCCGCATCACGACTTTTAGTGAGTACGCCACAACCTCGAACGTCAACGACATCCAGCGGATGGAGTCACAAACGGTCAACGGCGTCTCGGTGGTGAAGATCTATTTTCACCAAGGCACCGATGTAAACGCCGCGATCGCCCAAGTCACCGCCGTCTCCCAAGCCATCCGCCAGATCATGCCCCCCAGCGTGCAGCCGCCGATCATCTTGCGCTTCAACGCCTCCAGCGTGCCGATTCTGCAACTCAGCCTCAGCAGCGACACGCTCTCCGAAGCCGAAGTCTACGACTACGCCCTCTGGCAACTCCGCACGCAGCTCGCGACCGTCCAAGGCATCACCATGCCCTCCCCCTACGGCGGCAAAGAGCGCCAAATCATGGTCGATCTCGACCAGCAGCAACTTCGCGCCAAAGGCATTTCGCCCCGCGAAGTCGCCGAAGCGATCACCGCCAACAACCTCGCCTACCCCACAGGCGTCGCCCGCATTGGCGAGCAGCAATATCCCGTCAGCCTCAACAACACGCCCGTCTCGATCGATCAATTCAATCGCATCCCGATCAAACAAGTCGGCGGCGCGATGATTTATATGGAAGATGTCGCCCAAGTCCGCGACGGATTTACCACCCAAACGACGGTCGTCCGCCGAGATGGAACTCGTGGCGCGCTGGTCACCATTCTCAAAAATGGCAAAGCCTCGACGCTCGATATCGTCCATCAAATCAAAGAAAAGCTGCCGGTGATTCAGGCCGCCGCGCCAAAGGGCCTCAAAATCGACCTCCTCTTCGATCAATCTCTCTTCGTGGAAGCCGCCGTCGAAGGCGTGGT
>JBKJSI010000429.1:0-12230 GCA_046595915.1 Pirellulaceae bacterium | reverse complement strand
GCCAAGTCATCGCCCCTGCGGATGGAAAATACATCGTTCAAGTTCGCCAAAGGAGCTTTCGCGAACTTGAACGATGTATTTTCCATCCGCAGGGGCGATGACTTGGCAAAGGCAGTCTTGGCTCAGAAGAGCGTTGTCATCGCTGCGGGAAATTTCGAATCGCTCTGAATTCAAAATCGCGACATAGGGATCAAAGAAGGTGTAGCCTAGGCGAAGGCCTTCCAGTTCGGCGGTGATGCGGTCGCCTTTTTTTGCGTCGATGACGAAGTGATCAACGTCTTCGTTGTCAACAACGCCGAGGACGGTCACGTTCATCGAGATCGACTGAGGCTCGGCGAAATTCGAGTTGGGCTCTTTTTCTAGAACTTGCGGAAGGATGCCAACCGTAAACGTTCGTAAATCGGAGATTCCCGTTGCGGTTTTGACTCGGAGAGCATGAATGCCTGGGATGCAGTCAGGGGTGACGGCGATCATCACTTTGACGGTGTTGTCGTTCACGACTTCCAGCTTCTTTACTTCGAAGCCGGGCGTGTAAAAGAGAATCTGTTCGGCATCCGTGAGCCGCGCGCCGTTGATGATGACTTCGGTTTCAACCCCCCGCTGGATACCCACCGGGGTGATTGACCCGAGTGCTGGGTCCATCGCAGCGGCGGAACTAATCAGGCAAACAGAAAACGAAAGCACTGCTATCAAGAAAGAGAATTGTCTAAACATTCAAAAATGCCTCTAAGGGACTTCGTCAACGTCACGCGACGTTCCGCGCATTCATTGCGCTGCCGTATCGGCGCGACGAGCGTCGCTAGCCGGGTGCCTCCCTCCATCTTAGTTGGAGGCTTTTACGCTTCATCTACCTAAAAACACGCGCGCACACCGTGCAAGGCTGTGCGCGCTGCGGGTTGTTCTCAAAATTAGGCCAAGAGTGGCTGAATTAGTTTGCCGCCGTCGACGATTTCGATCGGGCGATCGCCGGGCGACATGAGTTCCTTGTCGGCAACGATGCCAAGCCGGTTGTAAACAGTTGTGGCCAAGTCAGCGGGTTCGACCGGATCGGAATCGGGTTCCGAGGCAGTTGCATTGGAGGCGCCGTGGATCACGCCGCCCTTGATGCCGCCGCCTGCGAGCATGACGCTGAACACCTTCGGCCAGTGGTCGCGGCCCGCGGTTGGATTGACTTTCGGTGTACGGCCGAATTCGCTGGAGACCATGACGAGCGTGGTCTTGAGCAAACCGGTGCGATCGAGATCGCGAATCAAGGTCGCGAGAGCTTGATCAAGCGGGGGCATTCCTCCTCGCATGCTGCCGGCGATGTTGTTGTGCATGTCCCAGCCGCCATAGGTCAGCGTGACAAGCCGAACGCCAGCCGCGACAAGACGTCGGGCCATGAGCATTCTTTGACCAGCTTCGTTGCGACCATACTCATCGCGGATCGCGGCGGGCTCGGCGCCAATATTGAAGGCTTCGCGAGCGTCCTTCGAGCTGACGAGGCTATAGGCTCGCTCGTAGAACGTGCTCATCGCCTTCACATTGTCAGACTTATCGCGCTGCGAGAAGTATTGATTGACGGCTTCAAGAGCGGTGCGACGGCGAGCGAATCGCTCTTCGGTTACACCGCCGGGCAGGGCGAGATCTTGAACTTGAAATCCGCCTGCAGCTGGATCGGAACCGAGGCTGAAAGGAGCAAAGGAGGAGCTCAAATAGCCATTGCCTGCATATTCATTGGGCTGATTCGGAATGCAGACATAAGGAGGCAAGTTGTTTCGCGGGCCATATTCATGGCTCACAACGCTGCCAATTGAAGGGAAGAGCAGCGCGGGACTGGGCTTGTAACCCGTGAACATGTTGTGTGTACCGCGTTCGTGAGCGGCTTCGCTGTGCGTCATCGAGCGGATGATGGCGAACTTATCGGCCAGCTGAGCCAAGCGAGGAAGTGTTTCGCTGATCACTTCGCCGGTGTTGGTTTTCACAACTCCCATTTCGCCGCGATATTCGATCGGCGAGTAAGGCTTGGGGTCGAATGTTTCTTGGTGAGCGATGCCGCCGGGCAAAAAGATATGGATGACGCTCTGGGCTTTGGGTTCAAGAAAGTCGTACTTCTTTTGATCCGCCTTTGCGGTTCGCATTTCGAGCAGGTTCGAGAGCGAGAGGCCAATGCCTCCGATTGCGCCGACTGTGAGCGCGCTGCGTCGCGATAGACGATTTCCGTGGCAATTCATGTAGCTACTCCTTGAAGATCGCGCTCCGCGTAAGCAACGCGGACCCGCAATGGCAGACCGATGTCGCCAAAACCATGGTGAAGTTGGGTGGGAGCGTTTGATTTATGCAAGTCGTAAGCCAATCTGCAACTCAAACAAACGCGAAAACAGGTGGGTGAAATCGTTGGTGGGGAGGAATCCGCGATTTTATCCCGAGGATGTCATCCGGCTAGAACAAATTCGCGGCACGTTTGTACTCGCGACTCGCTCATTCTTGGGCCTTGGGATCGGTCGCAATTCCTTTGAGAGGATCGACTTCTGATCAAAACGATAGTCGAACGGAGGGGGAGAGTCAAACGACTGTTACGCGGCCAAACGAAAAGGGGGGAGACAAGTCTCCCCCCTCCAAAGTAGTGTCAGCTGGCAGTGGCAACCTTCACTCAAACGAACTGGTCAAACACTAGGCGGTTGCAATTTCCAGTTCAATCGATTTTACGTGCGGCTCTAATTCATCCCGTAATACCAAAACATCGGCTGGAGCTTCAATTCCGAGCCGGACCTTATCTCCGCACACCCGAACCACGGTAACCACAATCGAGTTGCCGAGGCGAATTCGCTGCGCCTCGCGTCGTGAAAGTACGAGCATTCCAATCCTCCGTGAAGGTGTTCATTTGAATCGATGTGGATTTTTGTACACTAGTGACTTCGACGTGTCAACCATCCTTGGTTGGCGAAGGCCAAATGCCTTAATCGAAGTCGAGAATCATTTCCATTGCGTAGTTCAACTAGTTGAACGCAGGGCTGGGTTCTAGCGGTGTCCTTTGAATGCGGCTGCCGTTGGAACCGAAGAAAAGGACGGTGTTCGCGTCCATTTCCCATATTGCGGTCAATTTGACGTTTCTGGGCCCGTGAAGGCAAAAATGCACGCCACAGGGCTCATTGCGCCGGAGGAGCGGCCGCTCGGTTATTTCAAAAGCTCCAAGTTCAAGTTCGTTGAGTTTGCAAAGGGTTTCGTAGACATAGCTTTTAAGATGAGCCAAATCGGAGGTCAGATTTTGTGAATCCGCCATTTCGATCTCCCTCAAGGCCTCTGGAACACCATTTTCCCCAAGTCAGACGATTGGAGAAAATGAGATAATTACGAAGACTTGGAAAACCGGGAAGACCTTACCAACCAAGAAGTCTATCGGCCACCTGCTGCGCAGAAGTTTCACAAACAATTGGGCAAGATGCGCAAGATTGTCTGCCGCGAAACGGTTGTTCGCAACCTTTAGGGTTCTGATAGTTTCGTAGAGGAGTATTCGCCGAACATCTTTTCGACCTCTCCCTCCTTCGCGTCGCCACTGTGAAATAGAACTCGGTAGGCCAAATGCATTTTGCCGCCGGCCGGGATAGTGTGTTCACCGTAAGCGGCGGGATCGACCTTAAACTCTTTGGCGCCAAAGGGATTGGCGGCGAAGAGGCCGTAGGTGCGCACATGCCAAGTGGTGGGGAAGCGAAAACTTGAGGGGTGATTCAAGATTGCGATGCCGAGTTTCTCTCCGCCGACGAGTCCTGAGTAATCAACCCATTTAGCGGGCTTGCCCCAGGCATCGCCATTCTTTTGGCCTTCGCTATTTTCAATGGTCCCTGGCTCCTGTTTGCGGTCGGCCTCCATTGTGATGGGAACGCGGACTCCAAATGAACCTTCCTTCGTGTCGCCGAACTTGAGGTCGCCTTCAGTTGCGGCAACCTCGACTTCAAAATCGATCCAGCGAGATCTTGCATCGGCGCCAAATCGAATCCAGCGAGTATCTTCGCAGATTTTTTTTCCCTCAGCGAGCCAATCATTCTTGGTCACGAGCAATACAGATTTCCCCTCTTCGGTTTTGCTGAACTCGCGATGCTGGATGACGCCTGACTTTTCGCCGATCATCCAAAAATCGGTTCCATTCACATTGCCATGATCAAACCAAAATGACTCATGGTGAATGTGGTCTCGCTTCTTATCTTCAGGATCATCTTTGAACGGATGGACACGGGTCATCTCTTTGCCGGTTGGTCCCACGATCGGCCAGATTACCGGCTTCTTGTGACCCTTGGTAAGATAGCGGGCGAAGAGTTTGCCATCGACGTTGATCGTGACGCCATCCTCCTCTTTAGTGACTTTGAATTCTTGAGCACATGCCGAAGCGAGCATGAACACGGTCGAAACTAGAAAGCAAATCGCCGTACGCATTGGTCGATTCCTTGTGTAGGCGGGATGGGGAGGGGTCTGCATCGTAAGCCGAATTTACTGCGGATTCTAGCGCCGCAAGAACCGTGGCCAGATGGAATCGCTGACGAAGAGTCCTTCGCGAGTGAGCCGCAGCGATGGCATGGACCACTCCAAAAGTCCTTGCTGGATCAACGAATCAAGCTCTTTCCCTACGAGCGAATCGATGCTCATGCCGGTGGACTGCTCAAATTCTTCCGCCACAACACCTCGCATGCGTCGCAGACCGATCACAAGCTGTTCTCGTGCTCGATCTTCATCATTGAGTTCTTCGAATTCGGCCACCGGACTTTGGCCCGCAAGCACACGCCTCATCCAAGTGGTTGTGCTTTTGTGATTGATCTCACGGCGACCATTGATGTAGCCAGCGGCCCCGGGTCCGGCGGCGAAATAGGATTCGGCGGCCCAATAGGCTTCATTGTGGCGGCAGCGAAAACCGGGCTTGGCGAAATTGGAGACTTCGTAATGTTCGAAAGCGGCTGCTGTTAGCTGATCGATCGCAATCTCGTAATGGTTTCGCTCTCGTTCCTCAGGAATGGAATTCAGCTCACCCTTGGATTGGCGGTTCCAGAATTGCGTTCCCTTTTCAAAGGTCAGGCCATAAGTCGAAACGTGGGTCGGTGAAAACGCCATGGCTTGGGCAAGATCGATTCGCCATTCCGATTCTGTCTCGTCGGGCGCGCCAAAGATGAGATCGAGCGAGACGCTTCCATCGGCTCCGACCACCCGTTTAGCTGCTGCAACTGCTGCGGCGATATCTGCGGCGGAGTGGTCGCGCTCGAGGATGTTGAGCTTGCGATCTGAGAAGGACTGAACGCCAAGGCTGATGCGATTGACGCCGAAATCCGCCAGCACACTGCATCGTTCTCGCGTTAAATCGAGCGGATTTGCTTCAATGCTGATCTCGGCGCTGCTCGTCGGCGGGAACCACTCGCGCGCTAATCGAAGCAGTTTGGCGAGTTCCGCAGGCGGCAAATGCGTGGGTGTGCCACCGCCGAAGAAGAGCGTGTCCACTTCATGGGGTTGCTGTAGCTGGGACAACTCAGATGAAAGTGCTTGCAAATAGCCGGCGAAAAGATCATCCCGGCCGGCTACTAACGTGAAATTGCAGTAACCGCAGCGATGTCGGCAGAAGGGAACATGGATATAGGCCGATCGCGGTGCGGCTTGCATGGAATTCAAAGCCACATGTGAAGGCGGCCGCCCAGGTTGTCGGGGAATGCCTTTTTCACAAAGTGGGCCACCTGCGGATCGAAATAGCGGGTGCTGAAGTGCGAAACGATCAGGCACTCATTTTCAAATCTGTCCTGCCGATCGACATAGTCGTCGAGGTGCATGTGGCCATATTTGTGAATCTTGTCTTTGCGATGCTTCGGTGAGACGAAGGTCATCTCGGAGATGAGAATCTTCGCCTTGAAGAAAACGGGGTTATTGTCGAGGCCTTCCGGCGCACTATCGCCGACGTAGCCGATGAGCGGAAACCGTATTTCTTCGGTCACATCGGTTCCGCTGAGGCGAAGATCGCGAATTTGGTCGCCGCGAAGCGATTGGAACTCGGCTTTGAGTTTGCGGCGGCGGTCCCAGATTACATAGCCCACGGAGGGCACGGTGTGCTTGGTGCCAACGACCGTAAGTACCTGCTCGCGGGAAAGCTCAAATTCCTCACCGGGATCGACGCCGATCACTTCGCACGGCATGCGGCCGCGATCGAGGCGGCTGAAAGTGCGTAGGAGCGTTTGGAAAAGTTCGACGGCGTGGCGAGGCATGTAGATGGTGGGCGGTTCCATCTTCATCATGCGGCGACGAGCGACGTACACCGGCAGCGCGGCGATATGGTCGAGATGGGTGTGGGAAAGGAGCCAAGTCGGGGTCGACATGAAATCCCACGGTGACGCGCCCATATCGAAGCCAATTTTTAGCTCGGGAATCCGCCAATAGGACTGCACCGCCGCTCGGGAATAGCCTTCGATGGTAAGGCCCGCGTGCGTAATCGATCGGACGGGCGCATTATCTAACATTCGAACTCAAACAACCAAAATTGGGAGCTAATCTCAAACCCAGCCGAGCGAAGACACCAAGGAGGGTAGCACGATTACGGAATACTAAAAAGGAGAGCCGGTTGCGACTTGGGTGTTCGCGCGTTGGTCCGCTTTTGGCTATTTCGGGAAGACATCCTTCTTGCCACCCTTAGCGGCTTCAACTGCAGGTGGTTCCGCTTTCGGTTTTTCGCCGCCTGCTCTCTTGTCTTTTCCATCAAGGAGCAATTTGAGGCGCGCCTGCTGAGCGGGAGTCAGAACTTTGCTGACTTCGGCATCGCGGTCTTTCTTAAGCTTTTCGATCTTCGCTTCGAGATCATCGATTTCGGCGTTGTATTTTGATTGGATGGCGTAAATCTCTTCACGCTGATCGGCCGAGACGAGGTCTTTGTAATGCGCAGGAAGGCGGCCCCTTGGAGCAGCTCGCTTGGCTGGGTCTTGGGCGCCGACCGTTAGCCCACAGACCGTTGATGCAATGATGATCCAAAATACCAAGTGAATTCGTGGGGCTTTCATATCACAGCGCCTTGAAACAATTCTGTCCTAGAGAACCTATGGAGGTTCGACAGTTTGTCGTGCCAACAGCGGGAGGTCAAGTATTTTCTGGAGCAGGGAGATTTTCGTTGTTGCCAGCTTCTTCCGAAGGGGCGACTGCCGCCGAGTCCATTGCCGAAAAGTCAGGCGTGTTTTCCGCTTCAAATCCTGGTCCGCGGTGAATCCAAACCTCGCCGTGCGCGTCGCCTTGGTCGGTGCTCACATGGTGATGGCGAACGAGCTCCAGCAATGCCAAAAAGGTGCTGATCATCGTCGATTTGTGCATCTTGGCGGCGAAAAGTTCACTAAGAGCGAAGTTCTCTTCTTTGAGCAGCCGCTCGTGAATTCGCTCCATAAAGACATGTATCGGAGTTTCGTCATAAACAATGCTCGTGCCGCGAGAAGTGTTGGCGTCGCGGATGAGTCGAGACATCGCGCCAACAAGATCCCAAAGCTCGACATCATGTATCGGCTGGCTTGCTATATCGGGATCGGCGTGGGAATGGTCATCGGCGATGCGCCCAAAGCGCTGCTGAGCTTCGTGGGCGCGTTCTTCGAGCAAACTCGCTGCGTCGCGGTATTGCTTGTATTCCAATAGCCGTGAAACAAGATCTTCTCGATTGGCGTCTACGACCTCCTCTTCCTCTTCAGCATGCGGCAAAGCGACCCGCGATTTGATCTCAAGGAGCGTGCTAGCGATCTCGACAAACTCACCGACCGGAGTGAGGTCGATCTCTTTGAGCGTGGCGAGGTATTCAATGAACTGGTTGGTGATCGCTGCTAGTGAAAGCGCAGAGGTTTCCAACTCATGCTTACGTACTAAGTAAAGCAGCAAGTCGAGTGGTCCGCGGTAATTAGCAAGCGCGACTTGGAACATTTCACTTTGAGACTAGGGGATTCCCAGGACGGAAGAACCATTCCGCCACGTCCGGCTGTTTGGAGGGGCGAAAATATCAACCCCATTCGCCGCAACTTGTTGGTGGGATTCGCGTTTAATTGTAGAGCAAGGCCAAGAATTGCCGCCATACCGATGGTTGGCCGCGTTTAAACAAACGTTTTAGCAGTTCGCCTTGCCAATAAATTTCGTTAGAAAAAATTTGCAGGAATCGAAGGAAACAGGTAGCCTCATTGCCGAATCGTTCGCCAATTGGGGTAGCCAGTGACGGGCTAGCATTCCTGTAAACAGTTAGGTTCTTTTACCAAGTTTTTGACGGTTTACCCAGCGATTTGGGTGAACCATGAAATAGTCGAAACCGCTCACTAGCTGGCGGGTGTAGTTAGGTGTAACTCGGGTGCATCACCAGATGGTGATGTTTTTTGAGTCGTCGCCAAGACTAGCGACTGTTTTGCGAACTTGAGATGGGGACGGAACGATGATTGAGATCAAAAGGCGGGACACGGGGGAAACCCTCCACCGGGTCGAAGCAAAGAGCCTCGTTGGGCAATCGCTCATCGGACTTTCGTTGCAACATGCCAACTTCTCAGGCATGAATCTCAAAGGGATTGATTTCACTCGCACGAATTTGATGCATGCGGATTTCAGCAATTGTCAGCTTCAGGGATCACTTTTTGCGTCGTCGGTTGTTTCGGACGCGAATTTTGATTCGGCCAATTGTACTGGCGCGGACTTTACCGACGCGATTGGGAAGAAAGCGCGGTTCGAGAAAACCAAAGCCGCCGGCGCGATCTTTCGGTATGCCAAAATGGGCGAATCCAACTTCGCTGGCGCTGACCTGACCGGAGCGGATCTTTCGTTGGCCGACCTTAAAGGGAACTTTTTTGAAGCCAATTTGAGCAAGTCGGACCTTCGCGGTTCTGACCTGACCGGCGCCAACTTAACCAATGCCAATCTCACCGACGCCAACATGGCGACTGCGAAAACCGATGGGATGCGGATGAATCACACCCGGCTTGATAATGTGATCGATGCTTCCGGTCATAAACTGGGAACGCCGCAGGGATTCAAATCGAAAAAGGCGGCGATTCGTCCCTGGTGGCAATTTTGGGCGGGTTAATGCCCCTTTCCGCTTAATCCCTACTTGGTCGCTTGCCATTCTTTGGCAGCCTAAGCGAACCCATTTCGCATCTTAGCCCTCCTTGCTCCTTCCTCATCCGTCTTGAGGGGGTCACTCTAAGGGGCTAGATTGCTCCGTTTCTGGTTCTGTGCTTTGAGGTTAGGGAAAATGCGTCACGTCATCTCCGCGCTGGTGCAAAACGTGCCAGGCGTGCTGGCCCATATCTCGGGAATGCTCGCCTCGCGGGGCTACAATATCGACTCGCTCGCGGTAGGCGAGACCGAAACTGCCGACCTTTCGCGGATGACTTTCGTGCTGGTGGGGGACGATCGAGTCCTCGAACAGGTCCGCAAGCAGCTCGAGAAAATCGTCACCGTTGTCCGCGTTGATGACATCAGTGCCAAAGATTTTGTCGAACGCGACCTCATGCTCCTCAAGGTGAAGGCGCCTCCAGGCAGCCGCCGCTCGGAGATCCGCGAACTCGTCGACATCTTCCGCGGGCGCATCGTCGATGTCGGCCCCGAGGAGCTGATGGTCGAGATTGCAGGGCGCGAAGGGAAGATTGAAGCATTCATCGCCCGCATGCGGCCTTATGGAATTCTCGAGCTCGTTCGCACCGGACGCATCGCGATGGTCCGTGGCGTGATGGATAATCGCTCGTTCGAAGAACCCGCCGACGAGGTCGACCCCGTCGCATCCGGTTCCCAATAGCTTTGATACTGGACCTCCACTACACAACCATACCTCTCCTCTCCCAGTTACGAGAAAATCTCCTCCATGACCGCGACGATTTATTACGACCTGGACGCCGACCTATCCCTGCTCAAGAACAAGACAATTGCGATCTTGGGATACGGCTCTCAAGGCCACGCGCAAGCACAGAACCTGCGAGATAGCGGCTGCAACGTCATCATCGGCCAGCGTCCCGGCGGCGCGAATTATGACTTCGCCATTCAGCATGGCTTCAAGCCAATGAGCGTCGAAGAAGCAACTCAAAAGGCCGACCTCATCAACATTCTTTTGCCGGACGAAGTGCAAGGCGACGTCTTCCGCGCCAACATCAAACCGCACCTCAAGCCAGGCAAAACGCTGATGGCGTCGCATGGCTTCAATATGCACTTTGGGCAAGTCGAAGCGCCGGAGGGTGTGGATACGATGCTCGTCGCGCCAAAGGGCCCTGGCCACTTGGTTCGCAGCGAATTTGTGAAGGGCGGTGGCGTTCCTTGCCTTATCGCCATTGGTCCTGGATCGTCGCCTCAGACAAAGCAACTTGGTTTGGCTTACGCTAAAGGCATCGGCGGAACTCGCGGCGGTGTCATTGAGACCACCATTGCGGAAGAAACTGAAACTGATCTTTTTGGTGAGCAAGTCGTTCTTTGCGGCGGCGTGAGCGAGTTGGTGAAAGCCGCGTTTGAGACGTTGGTCGAAGCCGGTTACCAGCCTGAAATGGCCTATTTTGAGTGCATGCATGAGCTCAAACTGATCGTCGATCTCTTTTATGTCGGCGGTCTCAGCTACATGCGCTATAGCGTCTCGAACACGGCCGAATATGGCGACTACACCCGTGGCCCGCGAATCGTGACGGATGAGACCCGCGCCGAAATGAAGAAGATTCTCAAGGAAATTCAGTCGGGCCAATTCGCCCGCGATTGGATTCTGGAAAACAAGGCCGGGGCCCCCGCCTTCAAAGCCACTCGTCGCAGAGACCGCGGTCATCAGATCGAAGAAGTCGGTCGACGCCTAAGAAAACTGATGAACTGGATCGAAGCAAAAGAGCCGCCCAAGGGCGCCTAATTCAACGAAATATGGATTGTCGCCTATCGCGAGAGCGAAAGGCGACACTAAAAGGAAGCCCACATGTCGATGCCCCGCGACGAGATTGACCGCGTCTTCGAATCCCTTGTTCCAGGGGACAAGATCGAGCTAAAGCACCAAGTAAAGGTGGGCTTCAAGAACTGGGAGACGACCACGAGCGGCGCCGTTGTGAGCATCGATCGCCGCCGGCATGGACTGCATCGCCAACGGAATTTTGATGACAAAGTTTACAGCGACCTGATCATCCTGAAAAAGGAATCGGGCGAGTTGACGACGGTGACGATTGATGAGTTTTCGGAGCTCAAGAAGATCACCACCTAGGCAGTCATACTTACCTAGTATGATGGCATCATGTCCAACGTCCTTCATACACTGCACTCCCGCATTTACGACGCCAACCGCTTCGTCTATCCCGTCTTGAGCCGTCGTTCAAAAGGGATTTCGATTGGGGTAAATCTCAATCCCGACAAAGTCTGCAACTTCGACTGCATTTATTGCCAGGTCGATCGGCGGAGTGAGAGTGAAACCAAGTTTGTTGAGCTCGATCAGCTGCTGGCTGAGCTTGATCAGATGTTGGAATTGGTGACGAGCGGAGGGCTTTTTGAATCGCCTCCGTTTTCGGAATCGCCGCTTGAATTGCGGCGGCTGAATGACATTGCCTTCTCGGGCGATGGCGAGCCGACGACTTATCGCAATTTTGACGAAATCATGCGCCGGTGCGCGGAGCTCAAAGCTGCGCGGGGGCTCGCTCAAGTCAAAATGGTGCTGATCACCAATGCTTCGATGTTTCATCGCCCGGTCGTTCAGGCGGGCCTGGCGATTCTCGATCAGAATAAAGGTGAAATCTGGGGCAAACTCGATGCCGGAACGGCGGACTACTACCACCTCATCGATCGCACCAAGATTCCATTTCAGCACATCGTCGATAACCTGCTAGTTGCGGCGAAAACGCGACCGATCGTGATCCAGTCGCTCTTCATGAGCGTCAATGGTGATCCGCCGAGTGAACATGAGATTGATCAATACGTCCAGCGCCTAAAAGAAATCGTGGCGGGCGGCGGCCAGATTAAGCTAGTTCAGGTCTATACCGTCGCTCGTCGCCCGACGGAGAGCTACGTCAAATCGCTGAGTGATTCGGCGGTCGATGCGATTGCAGAAAAGGTGAGGGAGTTCGCCGGATTACCGGCAGAGTGCTACTATGGTCGGGATGTTGAATAACTACTCTCATTTGTATCGCACATGAAGAAACGCTGGCCATTTCTGTTAATCGCTGGAGTTTTGCTCGCTTGGGCCGGGTATCTCGCACTCGGCGCTGCGCTCAATGAACGGCCGGTAGAGCGTTATGCGATGCTCAAGCCACTCATCATTTTCGGCTGCATGATGT
>JBKJSI010000408.1:0-3576 GCA_046595915.1 Pirellulaceae bacterium | reverse complement strand
GCCCCCCTCCCCTGCCCTGCCCCGACTGCGCGTTGCTTTGTGTGCCACTGGCTATGCCAGTGCAATCCGGGCCGCTCTCGCGATAGCCCTCCTTGCAATCGAGTGCGGCTTGCCCGCAATTGCAGTCGCCGACGAACCCGCCATCAAATCGGAACTCATCTTCCCCCTCCACCCGCAGCACAACCACGCCCCCGGCATCGCCGAACTCCCCAACGGCGACCTCTTCTGCTCCTGGTATCGCGGCAGCGGCGAACGCTCCGCCGATGACGTCGCCATTTATGGCGCGCGGCTGAAGAAAGACGCCGACAAATGGAGTGACGCCGAAGTTCTCCACGACACGCCCGGCTTCCCCGACTGCAACACCTGCCTCATGGTCGACAAAAAAGGCCAGCTCTTCCTCTTCTGGCCCGTCATCATCGCCAACAGCTGGGAATCCTGCCTCACACACTACAAGGTCGCAACCAAACTCGATGGCGACGGCGCACCAAAGTGGGACCGCCACGAAACGATCTATTTGAGGCCTAACGACTTCCGCGAAAAAGCCGAAGCCCAACTCGCGAAGCTCACTTCACTCCTCCCCGCTGCGCTCATGACCGACCGCGCAAAAAAAGAACTCGCCGACGCCAAAGAAAAGCTCAGCCAAAAGTTATATCAGCGACTTGGCTGGCAGCCGCGCTGCAAACCGACCACCCTCAGCACCGGTCGCATCCTCCTCCCGCTCTACACCGACACGTTTTCAATCTCGCTCATGGCGATCAGCGACGACGGCGGCGTCACCTGGAAGGCCAGCGAACCGCTCATGGGCTTCGGCGCCATTCAGCCCAGCGTCCTCGAAAGGAAGGATGGCGCCCTCGTCGCCTACATGCGCGAAAACGGCTTCACCGGAAAAATCCGCACCTGCGAATCCAAAGATCAAGGCATGAGCTGGGGCGAAGTCGGCATGAGCACGCTCGTGAACCCCGGCTCCGGCCTCGACGCCGTCAAACTCCAAAGCGGCAATTGGCTCCTCATCCACAATGACACGCAAAAAGGCCGCCACCAGCTCGCCCTCAGCCTCTCCGACGACGAAGGCGCGACCTGGAAATGGACCCGCCACCTGGAGAAAGAAGTCGAAGGAAGCGGCAGCTTCCACTACCCCGCGATCATCCAAGCCAAAGATGGCGCGATCCACGCGGTCTACAGCTACTTCGTCAAAGAAGGCAAATCAATGAAGCACGCGCGATTCAGCGAAGACTGGATCAAAGCGGGAAACAGCTCGCGCTAACTGACTGAGCTTTCAATATTGCGCGAAATCGCAATATGCCGTTTCCACTCAGGCTTCGGCTTCGGAAAATCCGTCCGCAAGTGCGTGCCGCGTGATTCACTCCGCTCCAGCGCCGCCGAAACAATCAGCTGCGACACCGTAAGCATATTTTGTAGCTCCCAACCGTCCGCGTGCCTGAACTGCCGCGGCAGCACATAGTGCCGCCATTGTTCAATCAGCTGAGCCGCTTCGGTAAGTCGAGCCGCATCACGGCGCACGCCGGCCGCGCGCCACATGAGGCTTTTGAGCGAATTGCGGATGTCTGCCAAGTCGAGCGGCTCTTCAGCGCCTTCGAGGGTGGGGTTCTCAAGCGGAATCGCGCGAAAATCATCCTTCATCGCCAGCGCCGCCCGCGAGGCCCCCTGCCCTGCATGCGCGCCATACACGAGACCCTCCAGCAGCGAGTTCGACGCCAACCGATTCGCCCCATGCAGCCCCGAAGAAGTCACTTCGCCCGCGGCCCACAGCGCGTCGATCGAGGTTTTGCCTTGCAAATCGACGGTTACACCGCCGACCATGTAGTGTGCGCCGGGGCGGACGGGGATCGGGTCTTTGGTGATGTCGATGCCAAACTTTGCACAGGCTTCGGCGATGCCGGGGAATCGCTCGAGGACGAGTTTCTTTGGCAGATGCGCCATGCTGAGATAGACGCAGGAGTGTTGTGTCTTTTCCATTTGGCTGACGATGGCTTGGGAGACAATGTCGCGGGGGGCGAGTTCGCCGCGCTCGTCGTACTCTGCCATGAAGCGGTGTTGATTGCGGTCTAGCAGGTAGGCGCCTTCGCCGCGGGCGGCTTCGGTGATCAGCATGCGGCTGCTGCCGGCGACATAGAGCACCGTCGGGTGAAATTGCATGAACTCGAGGTCGCGCAATTCCGCGCCGGCGCGGTAGGCGAGAGCATGTCCATCGGCGGTGGCGACCGCTGGGTTGGTCGTTTCGCGATAGACTTGTCCCGCGCCCCCCGTTGCGAGGATCGTTTGCTTCGCCCAGATCATCGTTTTGCCATGACCTTCGTGCGAAACAATCGCCCCGCGACAGGCGCCTTCATGCACGAGGAGGTCGAGCGTAAACGTGTTCTCCCAAATCTCGATGTTGGGCTGCCGACGGGCGCGATCGATGACCGCCCGCATAATTTCTTTGCCAGTGGCGTCGCCGAGCGCATGCAAGATGCGGTGATGGCTGTGTCCGCCTTCGCGCCCCAGGTGAATCTCGCCATCGTGCGAGTCAAAATGGGTGCCCCACTGGATGAGCTCCATGATCCGCGCAGGCGCTTCCCGCACCACCATCTCGACCACTTCCTGATTACACAAATCGGCGCCCGCGATCAGCGTATCGCGCACGTGATTCTCAAAACGATCCTCCGGATCCATCACGCCCGCAATGCCGCCCTGCGCGTATTGGCTATTGGACTGTTTGAGCACGTCCTTCGTGATCACAAGCACATGCAGCGCCGGATCAATCGCCAGCGCCGCCCGCAGGCCAGCGATGCCGCCGCCGATGACGACGATATCGGCAAAGGAGTGCGGGACGCGTTTGGGGCTGAAGGGAACTAGGTACCTTGGTGTCTGCATGCCGTCTTGGCGCTTTGCTGAAAATGCACTTGGTTTAGTTTGCCGCCCCGCCTCGACGGAAGCGGCGGAATTGCTCTCGGTATTGCGCCGGCGGCTCGGAACGCGGCGGTCCGTCTTGCAGGCCATTGAGTTGATCTTGTTTCGATTTCTCCGCCCGCTTGCGCGTGCCTGGGGCGCGGAGCCCCAGACTTTTTACGGCCTCATCGAATTCCTTCTTGGCGTTCGGGTCTGTTGTGGCGCGTTTTTCGAGGTCGTCCCAGCGTTTCAGGAACTCTTCGAGTTCTTCTTTCGTCCAGCCGAGGTCTTTGAGCAGTTCGGGGTTGGGGTTTTCCTTCTGGTTTTTCAAATAGTCGAGGACCATCGAAGTCGCCTTCTTGGAGTATTCCT
The DNA here is from genome assembly GCA_046595915.1 of Pirellulaceae bacterium. Classification (GTDB taxonomy): domain Bacteria; phylum Planctomycetota; class Planctomycetia; order Pirellulales; family Pirellulaceae; genus JBKJSI01. The sequence continues at coordinate 315 of JBKJSI010000408.1, read as the reverse complement.
CGTTGGCCTTGTCGGCGTTGTCTTCACTCTTGTCCTCATTGCGACCGCCGCCTGAGTCCGACGATTCTCCTTTCTCTTCGTCTTCTGATTTCTTTCCACCGGGCGCGCGTCCGCCGCCGGTGGTTCCATCCTTGGCTTTGGGATCAGGTTTGCCGCCGGGTTTGTTGGAGCCTTTATCGCCGGGTTTTTCTCCTGGCTTGTCGCCAGGTTGCCCTTCACCCTCGCTGGGTTTATCGCTATCACCGGATTGCTTCTCACCGGATTGCTTCTCACCGGATTGCTTCTCACCGGATTGCTTCTCACCGGATTGCTTCT
>JBKJSI010000585.1:0-5683 GCA_046595915.1 Pirellulaceae bacterium | reverse complement strand
CTTCCGAGCATATGACTTGCGTCTGGAAATCTTGGCGCGCGGCGGGTGAGACTCGGCCCGTAAAAAATGAAGCGCACTTGCCTTCGAACTTGGCTCCTTTACATCGTTCAAACGCATCACAATCCCCCCATAAAAAGCTTTCCCACCGAGAAATTCAGCCCGCCTTCGTGTACTTTAGTGTGGACGTGGGTTGATAGACTTCCTCTTCCAGGTTCCGAGGCGCCGATGCGGAGGCCCGCTCCCTTACTCTTGTTGCTTCTCTTGGCCACAGCCAGTTGGCCCCGATCGAGTCACGCCCAAGCGCAACCAAAAGCCGAGCCGCCAAAAAACGCCGCTATCTGTCCCGGCATCACCAAAAACTTCTTTGAAAATGAAGTCTGGGAAAAAGTCGTCCGGCAAAAATGCCTCACCTGCCATCAACAGGGGGGCGACGCCGAAAAAAGTGATCTGCTCTTATTCGATCTCCGCAAGACCATTGACGCTGCGCGAGACAACGCGATGGCGAAAAACCGAGAAGCCCTCTCGAAAATGGCGGACAAGAAAGAAAACGATCAATCTCGGTTTCTGCAAAAAGTAATCGGCGAACTCGACCATGGCGGTGGCGAAATCCTTAAACCCGACTCAACGGGCTTCCGAATCTTGGCCGAATTTGTTCGCCAAACCAACGGCGCCGCCCTCTCACCGAGCGTTATCGAATCGAGCACTTCGATTTTCGAAGGCGTGAAGATGCTCGACGATCGCCGGCTCCTCCGCCGCGTCACACTCTCTCTCGCAGGCAGGCTTCCGAGCGAATCAGAACTCGCAGCAGTCGCCAAAGAGGGCCACGCATCGCTGCCACCGATTCTCGACGCAATCATGAAGGAGGATGCCTTTTACGATCGACTCCGCGAAGGATTCAATGATATTTTCTTGACACTCGGCGTCGATGGCAACGCTGAACAAACCGTCCTCTCCTACGAACACTTCGAAAAGACCCGCCACTGGTATCAAACCTTTGATCTCACTCACATCAAAGACAAAGACGAGCGCCAACGCGCCGAGTGGAAGCTCGCCGCCGACTACCGCACAACCCTCCTCGCCGAGCCGATGAAACTGATCGAACACATCGTCCGCAACGACAAGCCCTTCACCGAAATCGTCACCGCCGACTACATCATGGTCTCGCCCTATTCCTCTCGAGGCTACGGCGTCTATGACGAACTGAAGGATAAATTCAAACAGCCCGAAGATCCTTACGAATACCTGCCGGTCAAACTCAAATCACTCGTCGGCCGCGGCCGGTCCGAAGACCAGGAATCGGCAACCGGCTTTTATCCCCACGCCGGCCTGTTGAGCACGTTTCAATACCTCACTCGTTACCCGACCACCGAAACGAATCGCAACCGCCTCCGCGCGAGAATGTACTATCAACATTTTCTCGGGGTCGATGTCCTCGAACTCGCCGATCGCGTCTCCGATGCCGCCTCGGTCACCGCGAAATACAAAGTCCCTACGATGGAAGCCTCGCAATGTGTGGTTTGCCATAAGACCCTCGATCCCGCGGCCGGCCTATTTCAAGACTTCTGGCGCTTCGCCGACCAAGGTGTCTATGGTAAACGCAAAGAAGGTTGGTTTAACGACATGTTCCCCGCCGGCTTCGAGGGCGAAGACCTCCCTGCCATCGACCGCTGGCGAGCCCTCCAATGGTTGGGCGAGCGCACCGCCAAAGACCCGCGATTCGCCGTCGCCATGACGCAGCACGTCTACTACATCCTCACCGGGCGAAAAACGCTCCTCGCTCCGAAGGACTTCGATGATCCACTTTATTCTGCCCGCCAATATGCCTATCTCGCCCAGCGCCGCCAAACCGAATTGATCGCCGCTGAGTTCGCCAGCACGGGCTTCAATCTGAAAAGCGTTTTCAAAGCCTGGATTCTCTCCGACTTCTATCGCGCCGACGGACTAGCCGCAGTGACAACCGATCCCTGCCGCAAAACACAACTGGAGGATCTTGGTGTCAGTCGGATGCTTGCGCCCGAGCAACTCGAGCGCAAAGTTACAGCCATCTTTGGCCAAAGATGGAATAAACTCACCGGCGATCTTGCGACGCTCTACGGCGGCATCGACTCCAAAGAAGTGACCGACCGAGCCGCCGATCCCAGCGGGGCCATGGGAGCAATCCAACGCACGCTCTCCAACGACGTCTCCTGCTTCCACGTCGCGCGCGATTTCGCCCGCCCTCCCGCCGAACGGAAGCTCTTTCCGGGCATCGAGCCGACGACGAAGCCCGGCGCGTCAGACGAAAGTGACGAAATGATTCGCAAGACGATCGTCCAGCTCCACGAAAAAATCCTCGGCCGCGACGATGCTGCCGATTCCGAAGAAGTGACCCGCACCTTTCAACTCTTCGCCGCCATCGTGAAAGAAGCCAGCGCGCAGAAAGAAGTGGAACCGCGCGAAAGCTATTTCTGCCGACCCAATCGCGACAACCCCGGCCCAGAGGCCGACGATTCCCACTACACCATTCGCGCTTGGCGGGGCGTCGTCACTTACCTCCTCCGCCGTCCTGAATTTCTTTACGAGTGAGATATCCCGTGCGACGCGACTTCCTCAAACTCTGCGGACTCACTGGACTCGGATTCGCCGTCCCCATGGCGAATCCCAAGTTCCAGCGCCCCATTCGGGCCCAAGAACCGGAAACGCCACCTTACGCCGGTCCCTACTACGTTGTCTTCAACGCCTCCGGCGGCTGGGATACGACTTATCTGATGGACCCCAAAGGGATCAATGAAATCAATCGCCTCTACAAAGAAGGCGAAATTCAAACCTGCGGCGTCCACAAGTTCGCTCCCAACAAAAAGAGCGCCGTTGGTGGGATGTGTAATGAAGATTTCTATGCGGAGTTCGGCGGTGATTTGTTGGCTTTCAATGGGCTCGATTACTCTGTCAACAATCACTCCCCCGGGGCGCGATACATGGCTACCGGGAAGCTCGATAGCCTGGCTTATCCCACATTCGCCGCGCTCGTCGCCGCTTGTCGTGGCTCCACCTGTCCACTCGCCTTCCTTACCTTTGGAAACTACTCGGCAACAGGCAGCCTCGTTGCGATGTCGCGAGTGCCCTACCTGCCTTCGCTCCAAAAAATCGCCAGCGCCGACGCCATTGATGGCAACGCCCAAGCTCCCTACCACGCACCTTTCGTCCTCAGCCAAATCGAGCTTGCCCTCCAGGAAGCCCACCAGGCCAATCAAAATGTCCCGCGTCTGCCGCGCGCCGAGCGCAGCGAAAACATGCTCTACGCGGCCCAGGTAAATTCCAAGGCCTTGGAGCGCGTGACCAAATTCATCCCCAAAACAACCCCCCCAGATCGCCTCTCGCAGCAAGCCGAAATTGCGCTCGCCTCATTCAAAGCAGGCGTCTGCGTCTCCGCGAACCTTGACATTGGCCAATTCGATAGCCACGCCAATAATGATCCGGATCAGATGAAGCTCATCCCCGAATTCTTGGCTGGAATCGCCTACCTGCTCCGCCGCGCAGAAGAACTAAACATCCGTGATCAACTCGTGGTCATCATCCAAAGCGAGATGGGGCGAACCCCCACTTACAACGCCGGTAACGGCAAAGATCATTGGTCGATCGGCTCCGCTCTCTTTCTCGGCCACGGTATCAAGGGCAACCGCGTCATCGGCGCCACCGATGAGAAACAATTCGCCTTCCCGCTCGACCCGCAATCCTTAGCACCAGACAAGGAGAAAGGCATCCGCATTAGACCTGAGCATCTACACGAATCACTCCGCGAACTCGCCGGCATCGCTGACCACCCCTTCACCAAGAAATTCCCCCTGGGCCTCAAGGAGGAAGAAAAACTACGCGGCTTCTGGGGATAAGCGTTCTGTGCCCAGTCATCGAACTTCTCTTTGGACGCTCGGGCGGTCGTCTTATGCAATTCCCGAAAATCGCAAGCTAACGCAGCCCAGGGCTCGGGTGAAGAACGAGTGAGGCCATCCGCCTGTTGACTCCGGTGAAAACGCGATGTTGGTCAAGGTCATTCGACTCTCGAAGGTGCTCAGAGCCCGCCTTTATGGCATTAGGTCCGTTCAGAATAATGCAAGATCTGCCAATGCACACCAATCAAATTGCACACATGGGAAGCTTCCGTGAATCCCCAATTCCAAATCGACGATCGCATAAATGCGATCTCAACAATTTTGGAACACCGACTGCCGCACATCGGGGATCGGAACAGCCAAGTCGAAGCATCACTACGTAGATTCCTGAGCAGTGATGGGCTCCACTGCGAAGTTGAGTGAGGATGGCATGGGATAGATTTCGGCTCGAGAGAAGTCCACTGGTGAGAAGTCTTGCTAGCGCGTGTCAACCATTCAGTTTTTTCACGACCTGCGAGACAGAAATGTCCCTAATTTGGCGGAATGTAACTCCGAGTTGGACACGATGTCCAAAACCCCATCCACTCGGGAGGAGTGCATTCCCTTGAACAGATGGGGCCTTTCAAGTCGCAACAACTCGAACATCGTTTTTGCTTCGCAACTATTCGTAGGCCTCACCCGCCGCCAACACTTTCACGGCATACTCCTGCAGTCGCCGCCAATCGCTCCAGCAGCAATCGAGAAAGAGAACCCGCGTTCTCCCCATCATACGAGTCGTCTAGCTCGCTAAGAAACTCAAAGGGCCTGCCATAAAGGGAGCCAGGGGTCGCAGGGCGCCGGGGATCGGCAACACAGATATAGATGGTGCTCGCTGCTCCATCCTCCTCGACAACTTCGCCCGCCGAGAGGACTGGCTCGGAGTCCAGAGGCGCTGCTTCCGCGATTTTCTCGAATGCGCTCGATGTCCATCCGATGCTTCGATGTGCAGCCGCCGGAACGCAGTGGCTCCCTCTTAGGTCCGGTCGAGTTCAATCGTATGATCGATCTCCAGCACATACAGGATCGGCGGCTGGCTTTCTCCCTTCACAAGACTCGCCGCCCAACAGCGCATGCGGATCCATTTCATGGACTCGCAGAGTTCACGGCGAATCGCCAGTCTGGCAGCTTCCCACTTCAACGAACCGCCGGGAGCCAGGCTCAGCCCAACGGGAAACCGCGCCTGCACAAAGGTATCGCGACTTGGCTCGGGGAAGAGGTGTTTGTCAAAGGAACTCTAGTTTGGTCTGCGATGGGAATGGCGACTGCGTGGCGCTGCAATTTGTAGAGTCGCAACGTCGACGATGTTTCCATACCGAATGGGCGTCACGGCTTCTTCCCGGATCATGGCAAAAGTCGAGGTTCGCAGTGATAGCAGGCCAGAGCAATTGACCAAGACGAGTTGAAATCGGGGATCGGGTCCGGTGAGAACTTTCACGTCGGTCGCCGCTCGAAGCCTGGAATCACAATCGCGGACCCAGGGCAACAACTCATTCGCCGCCGCAAGGGTTGCTCGGCCCGTAAGGGCGTCACGTAGTGGAGTGAACAGTCCTTCGACGACCAGTCCTTTTTGAAAAGTCACATTCAATTTAGGGCATAAATCCACTCGCCAGGGCGTAAGCTGTTTGGCGGTCCAACGACACAAGCCGATCTCATCCTTCGAACAGATTTTGTTGTCGAGGGACGAACGCACGGCATTCCGCTTGCTGATTAAGCACCCAGACCAATCGCTTTTGGCCATGCGATCCAGCAACCTGCTCTGTTTCCAAACAGCCCGTGCT
>JBKJSI010000431.1:0-3547 GCA_046595915.1 Pirellulaceae bacterium | reverse complement strand
GGAAGATGAAGGAATGGAGCTCGACACGCTCTTCCAAAACCACAACGAAGGCAGCAGCACCCGCGTTTTCTCCGATAGCAAGAGCTTTAGTCACCTCGGCAGAACGGCCAGCTGGTCAACGACCTTCAATAGCGAGCGCTCCTGGGATCTGCACGCCGAAGTGACCGAGTTCGGCTACACGATCGTGATCGATGATGCAGATAGCGAGACGGTCAGTGAATCGTCAGGCAGTCACACCTACGAGCCGGGCGAGGAAGATGATCCAAGCGGCTCTTATCGCCCAATGGGCGGGGGATCGGGAGGCGGCGGCGGAGAAGGCAGTGGCGGCTTAGCAGATGGCGAACTCGGCGACCTGGTCCGCCGCACTCCGGCGTTCGATCTCATGAAGAAATTCATGACGCCACCGTGGGAGAAGGGGAATGGCAACATCACGAAATTGCCATATCACGTAATCCCCGGCGAGAGCGGACCGACGACCAAGAACTTGATGTACTACGATTGGATGCTGAAGGAGGATCGGCGGAATGGGTTCTTTGTGAATGCGGTGGCGGGGGAAGAAAGCAAAGGACAAGGCGTTGGTCATCATTTATTTCATTACGCCCTAGCCATAATAATGGCGGACGAGATGGATGAAGAGTCATTCTTACTCATGATGAGTGCTTTCACGGGAGATACAGGCGGACACAACGGCGCCAAAATATTGGGTGATCTCACTCACGCAAAGATTTCGCCCCAACTTAAGGAAATGTTTGAAGCCTACAAAGTAAAGATTGGCGCCGTGGGAAGACAGCTAAAGGCCGATGAAACGCTCGACTTCCTTCAGAATTATTTGATTAAGGGCATTGATCCACTCAACCCAACGGACGGCAGGAAATACGGTGATGTGAAGAAATTCGTCGGCGAGTACCTTCGTCAAGCCAAAGATCACTTGGGACGGGACTTCGATGACCCACGCAAATGGACGAAAAAGAACCTCCCGCAATTAATCGATGAAGGGAGATCTTATGTCAAAAAGCGGATGGGGGGAGACGACTACGACAAGTTCCGAAAACGCCCGGGAGGCTGGAAGATCCTAATTGGCATTGGCGTCTTTTCGAGTTTTGGAGCCACGGCGGCATTTGGTGCGGCCAATTCACTCGATGAGAATTCCGCCCAGGCTCTATCCAAAGCGCTTGATGCAGCAATGCGAGGCGACTTACAGGAAGCAAATAATTGGTTTGGAAACAGCGCAATATTTGGCCAAGCCCCAAAAGGTAGCTTCTTGGCTCATCTTGACGACAAAATCATGAACAGCACTGACACACAAGAGAAAATCATGCTCCAGGGCCTTAGAGAACGGTGGCTAATAGAGTGGAATAGGATTTTGGAGTCAATGCGACAGGCTCAAAATGCGCAATACGGAACTGGAGGGTCGGGGTATTTGCCCGAGCTGTATCGACCACATGTTACACCTGCTCCACAGCAGAGCGATAACTCCTATTTGCAAAATCCAGTTTGGTGGATATTGCGAATAGTGTTTTGGTTTGACTCAGCGTTGAAAGCATCGCAATAATGAACAGCCAGATGCATCACGTTTATGGACAAGGAGACGCCTATTGAACGGGATACACACCTTTTTAACTTTGGTTTTACTGACCACAACCAATTTTCCTAATCCGAATAATTGTCAGTCACAAAGTGAGACGAAGAAAGTGGATATTGGTGACAATAAACTCGATGTATTGATAAATGACAGGCTAAACTATTTAGAGGTGTTTTCAGGACCGGAGACTCTTCCGCAATTGCTTTCTCGCCCTCAAGTCGCTGAAGTTCGCAATTTCAAGTTTGCAAACGAGAAGATTCGTCCTCGAGACGCAAAATGCCTAGCGCCGCAGTCGCAAATTGAAGCAATGGAATTTTCTAGCGATGAAATCGATAGCGACGATATTCAAGTGTTATCCTTGTTTTCAAATTTGAGAGATCTCAAACTGGTTGGCGACGCTAGGCCTTCGGCGGAGGTAGTTCGCGAACTTGGTGACTTACATCTGCACCTTCTTTTTATCGGTTCAAAGATAAGCAAAGAGCAGGCACAGAAACTGTTGGCTCTCACTGAACTTCGCAAGTTGATTCTTCGAAGTATTAATAACGAAAGTGAAGACTTGGCGCATATTGCAGCGCCCCCTGCTCTCGAAGCCTTGCATATAGTTGGTAACGCGTTCGACTTACATGTACCGGCCGCTTTTTCAAAGTGCGGCTTCCTGAAGAAAGTAACTTTTGCGGGTCATTGGAAAGAGACTCCCTGGGCAGCACTGAGCTCAATCAAGAGCATCCAGGAGTTGTCCTTTCTTGACTCCAATCTGACTGGAGAAAAACTAATTCACTTAGCGGATTTGCCGGAACTCGTTGACCTCCGAATTACCAGCGATCGCTTCTCACTGGCTAGTCTCGCGCAGCTCGAAAAGTGTCCGAAACTGCGGCACGTTTCTGTGTTATGTGCAGATCCAATAGCCGATGTGGCCTACGCCCATCTCCTGAAGATTAAGTCACTGCGAAGCGCCACGGTGCTATTCGGAGATCATTCTGATGAGGTTTTCGACGGATTTGAGAAAGAAATGGAACGACGAATTGACGAAGATCGCAAAAAGGGGATTTTGCCGCCAAATGACGATGAATAGCCATCAAGGAAAAAATTGCTTGAGGGGAAAAGTTGTCAGGAACCTTGATTGACTTCCAGCAGAGTGGCCGGAGTCGACCAATGTAAGCCCCCAGCGAGTAGCAATAGCGATCACTGCCAACAGATTGGCCTCGGGTGATCCGAAAGCAGGGACGGCAGCGCCGAACTCCCCAGCATCACCGACATCGACATCACCGGAACCGATCTTTCGGCTTCGCAGTGGCATCTCACCCGGGGCGAAAAGATCCTCGGCTTCGCCTACGTCAATTCTGACAGCGAAACGATCCTCGAGTACGATTCCGAATTCGAATACGGCATGGTCTCCAGCCATGACACCACCGGACCCGGCAGCTCCGACACCTCGTCGATCGATACCCAGGTCACCGTCACCAGCACGTCCGAAGTCGATTCGACGCACACGACCGATGATTTTCATCGGATCGACAAGGAACTCGAAGCAGGCGAAGTGGTTGTCACGAACATCGACAACGTGACCGGCGACTTCGCGACCGACGCCCTCATGGAATCGGCGACGCGGACCATCACCGACGGCGTGATCCACACCGCATTCGGCGGCGGCAGCTCCGGCGGCATGACCACCAGCAGCGAAGGCGCTAACGACCTCACCTTCCACGACTGGCGGCGCAGCACGCAAACCACCGAAGCCGGCCAATCAGGCGCCTACGACGACGACAGCGACGAAGATGCCTCCAGCTCCGACTTCTCGGTCACTTCGGTCGACGAATACTACTCCGACTACGAAGGCACAGCCCACTGGGAAGATGAAGGAATGGAGCTCGACACGCTCTTCCAAAACCACAACGAAGGCAGCAGCACCCGCGTTTTCTCCGATAGCAAGAGCTTTAGTCACCTCGGCAGAACGGCCAGCTGGTC
>JBKJSI010000393.1:0-4922 GCA_046595915.1 Pirellulaceae bacterium | reverse complement strand
GGTCTTCCTCTTCATCATCCTCGTCGTTTCGCTTGAGGTTTTGCTTCGTACCGGATAGTGCATCCTTTGGACCGTGACAGGCGACGCAGCCAATGGAATGAAATAGCTCTTTGCCTTGTTGGCGATCAATGGGTTCGGTTGGCTCGGATGGAACAACCGTTGTGGACTGCGCGACCAAGAAGTGCGTGAGCGCTTCTGCAATCGACTGTCGCTCGGATTCCGGTCGTGAGGCCAACAAGTCGGGCATCGTTGTCCCTGGGTGAGCCGCTAACGGTGAAGCAAGGAACCGTCGCAAGTACTCCGGTGAGACTCGCGTCCCGACTTCAGCTAAATCGGGAGCCGTCTTTTCAAGCACGGAATGGCGCTCAACACCGGCATGACAAACCGCGCATCGCAGTTCAGAGATGAGTAAACTTCCGGCTTGAGTTCGCGTCAGAGGATGATGCCCAGACAGAGCCGGATCCCCCGCAGCAGCCACCGAGTTGGCAATCAGGAGTACAATCAACAAGTAGATTCTCTTCATGGTCCCTTCGATGGTGAGTAACTGGTGATCGGCCATAAAACCCAGGGTCATCGATAGAAGGAAACGGGGCGCGGTTTGACGCCCAGTTCGTCGTAGTTGAAACCGCTTTCGAGGGGCTGGTAACTGCCTACGATGTCCACGCTGCGGGTGGCGGAGATGGACGCTTCCATCCCGATGCCCCAGTAGGCTGCGTTGATCACGAGTCGGCGCAGGCCAGGGTTTTTCATGTCGCTGCCACTGCCCATCGTGCAATGAAAGACTCGTGCAGACTTACCGCTGCTGATCTGCCAGGGCTTTACCCAAGCGACGGGGAGCGGCTCGAGATTTTTATTTGGTAAGTCATCTGGCTTGCGGCCCATCAGCGGTTGGCCCCAAACCAGCGCAGTGCAACCGACCGGCAGACTGGCGCCCTCTTTGTAGGTGCGATAAACGTCAGAGTCTCCCCAGATGTCGGAGACTCCCGTGAGGATAGGGTGCTGCGTTTGATCTTTTTCGAAAAAGCCACGCGTCGAGTCGGCGTGCCAGCGTCCATGGTGATTGAGGAACGCGCCGCCGAGGATGTTTTCGCCCCATTTCACTTGTTTGCCATCGATCTTGTAGGGCAGTGGGCCGCGAAAGCCGTGATTGGCAGTGCGCAAAGCGATGATTGGTTTGCCGGAGTCCACATACTCTACGATCTGCTGCAGTTCGGATTTTGGCAGCGTCAGCAGGCGAGTACAAAAGATAACAAGATCTGCCGAAGCAAGTTTTTCGAGGCCGGGGATGTGATGTTCTTTGAATTCGGCCTCCTTTCCCTTTTCGGGATAGACCGGTAATGTCGGGTCTACCTCGCCATGTTCATTCACACCGAAGAGCACGGTGCAGTCGAAGCCATGATGCGTGCTGAGAATCTTTGCCATCATCGGCATGGATTGCTCACTGCGATATTCTTGCTCCGCGGCGATGAGCACGATGTGTTTACCCTTTCCCGGGCCATCGACACCCGGATAAGTCAGCCACGGTGTGCTATCGGGCAATCGTTGATTCGACTCGTCTTTCGAACCGAGATTGAAAAAGACTGCATTGGCAGCTTCACTACGAGCCTGAACAATGTCCTTTTTGCCGTCCGCATTGATATCGCCGATCGCAATTCCATAGACAGCTCCTTTCCCATCTCCCAATGACAACTCTTCAAAGTCTCCACCCGTTCCGTCATTCAGAAAGACTCTACTGCCTCCGTTCGAATACCCGACAATCAAATCAAGTCGATGGTCTTGGTTCATGTCGCCAGCAGCAATGGCGTAAGCCGACAGCTTTGGATCTCCGACTGCGATCATCTTGGGAAAGTTCCCCTTGCCATCGTTCATACAGACCATGGTTCCGAGCTGATCATCGCCCACGATCAAGTCCATTGCCCCGTCTCCGTTCAGGTCCCCTGTGGCGCAGGCTCGTGTTGAGGAAACGGCAGGCCCGAACGTCGTCGAGTTGCTAAAACTCAGCTCTTGGTCGTTGAATAGAATTCGGCTCACGCCTCCATCTCGGTGTGGAACCGCAAGATCAATAAAACCATCGCCATTCAAATCGGCCTCGACGATCGTTGTTGCGGACTCTGACGGGATGGTGTTCCACCGGTCCTTGCCAAAATTTCCTTGACCATCATTCAGGATGACATAGCTGCGACTCTTTCGATTGGCGACTACAAGATCGAGAGAATGATCTCGGTTCATGTCGACGAGACTTATGTTGCGAGTATTCCATGACGGTTCCCCCCAAGTCCCAGCAAGTGTAAAAGTTCCCTTGCCATCGTTTTTGTAAACGATCTTCTGGTCGGGTTTATCGTTGCTGACGACAATATCTAAGTCACGATCGCCGTCAATATCTCCCATTGCTGCCGCATAACTGCGATCCGGACGGTCCCCCAAGTTCCCATTCATTTGAAAGCCGCCACGACCATCATTGAGCAAGATTCGATTGTAGAGCGGCCAGTGCCTCCCCTTGGCCAATACGATGTCCAGATCGCCGTCGCCATCCAGGTCGCCGATGCTCGCATTGGCAGACGTTTCAACCGTTTCTTCAAGGTCGACCTGCTTGAATGATATGCCAGCGGCCGGCGGATCCGTCTTCAGCTGACTTGTGGACTTTGAATGAGCCGCTGGCATATTTTGGATGCAATAAAGCTTGCTCCAACTTCGTAGAAAGAGTTGATTGTCCACGGCGACGGGCGAAGCATCCATGACATCCGCTAGTTCATTGGTTGCGATAACGTCCAAAGTTTCATTGTCTTTCACGACCACGGTTGTTCCTTCGCGACTGGTGAAATAGAAATGGCCGTTGGCCCAAACCGGCGAAGCGTACAGGGTGCGGATTCCTGTCAGACGCGTACGCTCGAGAAGCGGTTTTCCCGCAACGGCGTCGATGCAACTTAGTGCATTGGTATTGCCCGCAGTGAATAGCAGCCGTGTACCACTGAGAATGGGTGACGGTACATACGGAGTTCCCTGAGTCACCTTCCAGCCAATTGTAGTGCTCTCGGTGACGTTGCCTCGCGAATTCAGGGGGATCGAACAAGCGAGCGACCCACGATAGCCACTGGTGCAGATGACGGAATCACCAACCCGTATCGGTGAAGGAATCGCATTCACGGTTTGGCCCCCGCACTCCCATAGCACGGTTCCGTCGCTCGCATCATAGCTTTTGACCGAGCCCGTTCCATTGACGATCACTTGTTGCTTGCCTTCATAGGTTGTCACAAACGGGGTATTCCAAGAGCTGACCTCACCGGCGCGATCCACCTTCCAGCGGATCTGTCCAGTTTGCTTGTCGATCGCGGCGATAAAGGATCCTTCTTCCTGGTCCCAATTGACGATCAAGGCATCATCGGTCAGAGCAGGTGTGACCGCTTCTCCCCAGCCGCTTCGAGTTCTCATATCTCCGAGATCGATTTTCCATATCAAAGCCCCATCGAGTGAGTAGCAGAAGATGCCTCTAGAGCCAAACGAGAAGTAAAGTCGCTCGCCATCCGTTGTTGGAGATCCCGCCGCATAAGTATTCGTGTCGTGTTTGCCTTCGTGCGGGACTTGCTCAATGACGACTTGCTGCCAGAGCTTCTTGCCAGACCTGCGATCATAGCTAGACACCACAAACTGATAGAAGAACTCGTCAGGAACTGTTTTGGCTCGTTCGTCCTTCACGATCGGAGCGGTGCTCTTTCGTTCGGTCTTGATTGCCGAAAGAATGAAGATCTGATCGCCGTAAACGATCGGCGTTGCCGAGCCTTCACCCGGTAACTCAGCAATCCACGCGATGTTCTTTTCCTTGCCCCACTGAATCGGCGGCCTTGCAGTGCTCCCGGCGCGTCCATCGGCAGTGGGGCCTCGCCATTGCGGCCAGTTCTCACGAAAAGGCAATCGCTGTACAGCTTCCGACTGCACCAAAGCAGAATTGACTGGGCGTTCCTGCGCCGTAGCGAGATTCGCCAAGAGTGGGAAGAGAACACCAATCCAGGCTGCTGCCGTACTGGTCCAAGATTTGCTTCGTATCATTTGCGTCGTCTCGTCAACTGTTCATGGGAGCAGGGGGCTATTGTAGCGTGAAGAGAAGACGCAATCGCCTAACCTGCACCACGCCGTATCAGATCTCAGGGTAAAAACAAACCGCGACTTGCACCCAGTCGCATGCAGATTTCCGCACATCTGTGAAGTACTCTCCTTCAGAGAGTAGACTGCACAGGGTGATCCGCACTTGCGAGCAGCGCGCCGTAGAAACGTTCAAATTCCTGCTCGACGCGCTCTGCGGAACTAAACCGCAATTCCTGCCCGAGTGAGACGGTAATCAATTACACTTGTTGCCGTTTCGGCACTTTGTGAGCCTTTCGCAGATTATTATCGATTGTGACGGCGGATTGCGGGCGGTGGTTGAGCATTTCATGGTCGTCGGTGTGATTAGCCTGGGATTTTTCTTCTATAGCTTGTCGCTTTTCCGTCGGTCGATTGCGGTAATGAAGTAGCATTTGTGGAGGCGATAAGCTGGCTTATCACTTTTACTCCTATAAAATCACGAGTTTATGATGCAGCCGAAGAGCGCCGGGCATAGCTATCCGCTGGGGCATCGATCCTCGATGGCGGGGTGAATTTTTGCCTGTTTTCGCGGACGGCGAGCGGCGTGGAACTGGTGCTGTTTGATCAGGTGGATGACGCGAAGCCGTCGCAGGTGCTTGCGTTTGATCCTTGTTAAAATCGCTCTTATCACTATTGGCATCGCTTTGTGCCGGGCTTGCGCGCGGGGCAACTTTACGGCTACCGGGTGACTGGTCCGTCGTCGCCTGAGGTGGGACTGCGTTTCAATTCCACCAAGTTACTGCTCGATCCTTATGGCCGCGGCGTTGCCGTACCCAAAGGTTACGACCGGGGCGCGGCGAGCG
>JBKJSI010000358.1:0-7908 GCA_046595915.1 Pirellulaceae bacterium | reverse complement strand
CGAGTGTGAAGCCGCGCTTCCCTCGTGAGAGCGAAGTTCTCATAAATGGATTCTCCGGAAGGACAAGAAAGGAAAAAAACGACTTGTAAACTTTGGCGGCCGGACCACGTCCGGTGCGCCTGTTTTTCGATTGCATCAATTCGGATTTAGTCAACTTTGATGTCAAGCGGCGCGATGCCCGATTTCACTTCCACTTCCATGGGGGAAGTTTCGTAGTTGCTCCACTTTGTGTCATAGGGTGTATCTAGAACGGGAGCGGCATTCGTTTTGCCTCCTGCACCGTAACCGGTTGGCTTATTGTTGGCATCGCCAGCGACTGGCGCGGTTCCACCCCCGGTCAAAACCACTTTATATTTGCCTGGAGGAGCCCCTTTTTTGGCTACCGATCCGGAGGCGACCACGCCGTACGAAACCGTGAAAGCGCCTGTGCTATCCGTCGTCCCCGCAGCTGCGTCAGCAGTATTGGTGGGGCTCACTAATGAGACCGTGACGTTTGCAATCCCAACGCCGCCTTTAGTTACCTTGCCGGTGACGGGAATCGTCGCGGGGCCGCCAGGACCACAACCTAGTACCAACATCAACGCACAACCCAACATCAGAGCAGCACACGAACCTAGTTTCACAAGTCACTCCGTTTCAACAGAATTTTGCAATAGTTTTTAATTAAGTGCGACAGGGCGCATAGCGGCGATGGCAATCCCGACAAAAGACGATTCTTCCCTATGTTTTTCGGCATTTGGGCATAATGAAACGCCCTAATTCCGAATCATGGGGGACGGACCGCCTTCAGCGCAGTACCAGCCATGCGGATAATAGCGGTCGAACGACTGTTTTGCAAGCGTTTTTGGCTTGTTTTTCTGGACTTAACGCCGCGATGACCCCGAAATAGGCGGCTTAACGGAACGGATCACCCCATTGCGAGGTTTCCGTGTCTTCGATCGATCCGCACCGAATCGACTTCAACGGCAAACAAAGCCCCCTTGGAAGCCAAAAAACGCTGTTATGGGTTGAGCGTTGGACTTGGAAAGAAATCCTCGGCAGGCGCAAGCTGTAATCGCCTGGCCATTGCATCAGCAATGTCGGATTGCCCACAAATTGCCACGTAGTCTTTGATTCTCTTAAACAGTATTTCGTCAACATGAGCTGATGGCGCCTGCAACACCAATCGACGAATCTCGGAGCCTTCGTTGGAAATGGCTTCCAATCGTTCAACCCGTTTTAAATCACCGCTCTCTCGCAGGATACCTGCCAACAAATGACGCGCCGTACCGTCGTAAGGGTTGAACTCAATCGATTTTTCAAGCGAATTTTGCGCATCGCTGATAGAAGCAAATCGCTTCTGTTCGTCTTTTTCGCGACGGGCTCTCATTAACTGCCAGCTTGCTTTGTATCGCCAGAATCGACCGTCCGATTCGGCTCCCGTCGGAAGTTTTTTAAGAAGGTTGCCTGTTTCATCCAGGTCTCCAGCGGCAGTGGAGCGGGCCAAGAAATAGGACAAGAGTTCCAGGTTTTGCGGATACTTCTCAAGGTAGGCGCGTAAGATTCCGTCGTAGTGTGCTTCCTTTCCTTGTCGATCCTCGGGCGTATTGGGATCGATGCCGGACCCCGACAATTGCAATTGGGGGGCAGTGTCCCCCAACATGCGAGCGTCTGCCTCGGGGGTGACGTATCCATTGGCCACGACCCCTAACGCGCGCGCGACATTGAAGTGCTCATTCTCGATATCGGACTTGCGCCAAAGATTGTTGGCTTGCGGGCCATTGGAGAAAATCAGCCATTCTGCGCCCACCAAATAGACGTAATGTTCCCTAGTTTCTTGTCCAAGCTTGATGGCCTCGCGAATCAGTTCCGTCATCTTTTGTCGCTGCATCGTCATGGCATAGAAGAAGATCATCCTTTGGCGTGATTCGGCCCGGCTCCTGGTTGTGAGCGGGTCTGCGGGGAATTTTAGGACTTCTTCAAAATGTTTGATCGCGTCCAATGGGCGATTGAGGACGGTAAACTCAATCTCGGCCGCGTTGGCAATGGAATTTGCCGAGAGTGGATTATTTCTTGGCGTTTTTAGCAGTATTTCAACGGCCTCCTCGTACTGACTCAGCCTTTCCGCTCCCATCCCAGCATAGGAAATTCCGCGAATACTCGTCGGATTGTGCGCGATCCATTTCAAAGATACTTCCTTTAGCTCGCGCCACTGGCGGGCTTCGCGCAATGCACGACAGTGCTTTTCATATCGGGAATCGACCCGGTTCAGATAAATGCGGTAGGAGCCGTATGCAGCTCCAGTTAGAAGCAACATCCCCATCACCGCAAAGAGCGGCCACGCGATCCGTTTCGAAGCCGGTTTAGACGTAGTCGCCGGCGCCACTGTGGAGCGAACTACACGGCGAGGAGCGGGGCTATCAGGCAATTCCCAAGATGAACTCATAAATCAATAAGCCGTCGTGAAATCCAGCGGATCGTGTCGAGGGGAGGTAATTCGAGTCGTAAATCAAAAATGCTGGCTGGGCTAGCCAATGCTCCATTATTCATGGAGAGACCATTTTCACCATCGCTAATACGTGGCGAGTCCAATTTCGGCTGGAGCAGAAAAGCAGTTTTTGATAGTGTCCCACCTCCCGAGCGTTGCTTTGAGCGCCGCCGCGATACCTAAATCAAGCCCGCATAAGAACATGCAACGTACACCCAGGTGGATCGTTTTGAGCTTTTTGCTGCTTGGCGGCTGCGCGGCCGGACCATTCGAGGATCTGGCATGGATGAACCCGATCCATCGTCAGGAATGGAGCAAGGACGACAATGATGCAAACAACTATCATAACCGTATAAAAGAGTATCGCAGAATCGCTTCGACGATCAGGCAGCTTTCCCCCGAATTGCAGGACGAACTTGCTCAGGATCTTTCGCTGGAATTTGAGCATGAGATTGATCCGCTTTATCGGATTGAGATCGTCCGCGCGCTGGGGCCGTCTAAATCTCCGGCAGCCGAAGGTGGTCTTCGCGCAGCGATCAAAGACCCTAACACCGATGTCCGGTATGCCGCCTGCGTTGCTTGGCGAAAGCGCGGTGGTGAAGGCGCCGGGAAAGTGCTTTCCGAAGCCCTTGTTGGCGATACCGATCGAAACGTGAGAATCGCCGCTGCGAATTCGCTAGGTGACCTTAAAGATCCTTCCACGATGCGGAGCCTCGGATTGGCGATGGAAGAAGGCGACCCGGCGATGCAATTTGCCTGCGTGGAATCTCTCAAAAAGATTTCCGGTAAGGATTACGGCAATAATCTGAGCGCATGGCAAGAATTTGCAGAGGGCGGAAATCCGCCTGAAGAGCCCACGTCAATCGCCAAGGGACTGCAATCACTATTTCGTTAGTAGCTCATTGTTCTGAAATCGGTTTTGTTTCTCTTCCGCGTACGACTGACTTTATCCATGCATTTTGATCTTCGCGCCCGTGTTGGACTGGCTCGCCGTTTCATGTTCGTACTCTGGATGGTCGCGGCGAAAATGGTTTGTGCCCAGGAATCGCGTCCCTCAGAAGGTGCGGTGCAACGAAACGAGAGTTCTGCGAGTACACCCCAAGTCGATGAAAAAAACAAGCTAAATCCGGCGGCAGGGCAAACGGATTCAAAAGGTGACAGCAACGAAGCGAGCGCCGCCAAATCGCTGGTTGATATACCGACTTCAAAAGAGAAGGACGATCCCGCGCCGAAACTCGAACTCCCCGCCGCGCCGGCGGCGACGCCGAGTGCATTAAGTGAGTCGCCGCTGCGGGAGAAAATTAGCCGGGTTTTAGATGCCTATATCGAACGGCCGGAGAACTCCGCGGAACGTGCGCCTTGGGGCGCGATGCATGGATTTATCTCATACGGGGTCGATTCGACGATCTTGGTGAATCAGCAGCGAGTGAATTGCATTGCGTACCTGGCTTACAACAACCCCTGCCGAGGTGTTCGGCTTTTGGAAATCCAGAATGGACGTCCCGCCGCGAAGGTGGGTGTCAATGTTCAGGGGCACGAAGGGCAGTTCTTGGCGATGCTCGCCCAGTCACGCGTTCCCAAGGAATATCCGCTACGTGTGAATGGCCAGAATTTCAGCGTGGCGGATTTGATTGAAAATGAGAAAAAGACCTGTAAAACGCGGACGGAGCTGACGTTCAAGCTGATCGCTCTCTCACACTATCTCGAGTTGGAAGAAACCTGGAAGGCAGACTCGGGCGAGACCTGGTCGCTTTCGCGTTTGATCCAAGAAGAGCTAGCACAACCGGTGATTGGCGGCGCTTGCGGCGGAACGCATCGCTTGATGGGCCTTAGTTATGCTGCACGCAATCGAGAAAAGCGCGGCAGCGGCGTTTTAGACGGTGAATGGGCTCGCGCATCGAAATTTGTCCGCGAGTTTCAGGCTTATGCCTACACCCTGCAAAATCCGAAGGGCAACTTCAGCACCGAGTTCTTTGCGGGTCGAGCCGATGACCCGAATCCGCGAACGCAGCTTTATACGACCGGCCATATCGTTGAATGGCTCGCTTATTCGCTGCCCGTCGAAGAGCTTTCCGACGCACGGATTGAAAAGGCGGTCACGTTTCTCGCGGACCATCTTCAGGCGAACCTGAATTCGGACCTCGGAGTCGGCCCGCGCGGTCACGGATTACATGCGCTGGTGATCTACGAAGAACGCCGGTTTGGCACTCGACCGGGCGAGCGGATGGCTCGTTTGCAACAAAAAACGGCAACAAAAAATCGATAGGCAGAACTTCAGGGTTCTAAGGGTTGTCGATCTTTGGCGCGCCGCATACGATGCGACGACGCCAGCCCGATTCGCGTGTGCGAATTGGGTTCGGCAAATCTCTGGGAAACCACGCTTCTGTTGGTTTCAAACGAATTGTTCAACTTCCTACTTGGGTCTCCTGATGAAACTCCGCGCCGAACAGCAGTTCCGCCTGCTCTTCGACGCCGCGCGCCGACTCAGTGAAGCCGTTGAGGCGGAGGCGCTATTAGTGCTGACCGAGCGCGATCTTGATTGGTCGCACGAAATCGCTGAATCCGGTGGCACCAAGATCATTGTCGCCAGCGAACGGGCAGCGGAGCTTGAAGGCGCTCGGCAAGCGGGGCTGACGACCATTCTGCTCGATATGGGGCAAGAAGTACCGGTCGTCGAACGCCTTTCACAGGCCTTGCTCGATGCGGTGGCGAGTGAATATGTCGCCCCAGGCGGGCGCGTGATCAGTATCTATGCGGGCTTTGACGCGGGGACGGTCGATTCGATCAGCTGCATTCACCTCGATGAGCATTTGGGCCGGCTCACCGCCT
Source organism: Pirellulaceae bacterium (assembly GCA_046595915.1). Classification (GTDB taxonomy): domain Bacteria; phylum Planctomycetota; class Planctomycetia; order Pirellulales; family Pirellulaceae; genus JBKJSI01. Next base: position 2,612 of record JBKJSI010000358.1, on the reverse strand, counting down.
CGGATTTGCGGAATTTGCAAACGAGCGTGCCGCTCGAAACGCTCAAAGCTGTTGTTGATTTGGCCGTCGAGATTGGTCGAGAAGGTCGCGAAGGAAAAGCGGTCGGGACCATGTTCGTTGTCGGCGATACGCGACGAGTTCTGCCACAGTGTCATCCAGCCGGCTTCGATCCGGTAAAAGGCTATAGCCGCAAAGAGCGGTATTTGTTTGATCCTCGCGTCAAAGAAGGAATCAAAGAAATCGCCATGATGGATGGGGCGTTTATCGTCTCGCCCGATGGCACGGTGGAAAAGGCTTGCCAGTTGGTCGATGCATCTCCGACGGGAATCTCCCTTTCCAAGGGCCTCGGCGCCCGGCATTGGGCGGCGGCGGCGATTACCAAGACTTCAAGGGCGATCGCGATCGTGGTGAGCCAATCGACGGGCACGGTTCGCATTTTTCAGGAAGGCGAAGTCGTGCTCCGCGTCGAGCCGCTTCGTCGGGCGATGAAATGGCGCGATTTTGAATATGAGCCGCCGGTCTTCCGCGGCGGAGAAGATGCTGATGACTAGTCTCGAAATTCGCTTGGCGAACCTCACCGACACTGCGGATGGCGCGGCGGTGTTTGAACTGCTCAATACCTACGCCATCGACATCATGGGCCAAAACAAGCCGTTTTCAGATGACATTCGCGAGCGGCTTGTTCCTGAGTTGCGTAAGCAAGCCAATGCGGTTGTGCTCCTTGCCTTTTCGGGTGGAGTTCCAGCGGGACTGGCGATTTGCTTTGTCGGGTTTTCGACCTTTCGAGTGCGGCCGCTGCTGAACATTCATGATTTTTGCGTGTCACCCCAGTTCCTAGGCCAAGGCGTTGGCAAGCAACTGATGGCGGCTGTGGAGCAAGAAGCGCGAGCGCGTGGCTGCTGCAAAGTGACGTTAGAGGTGCGAGACGATAACCACCGGGCGAAGAAACTCTATCTCGCCACCGGCTTTGAACCGGGCAAACCGGGCAGCGATGCCATGCTTTTTTGGGGCAAAGTGCTCTAAGAGCGTTTTCGGCGCGGGCGGGTTCTGGTTGGTCCGCCTGTGCGCAAGTCGGCTCTTTGGCGATAATTCCGCCGCAAACTCGTATTTCGCATTCAGCAAGCGTTAGGAAAACATCATGGCCAAGACGGCAATCAGCCCTACCCGTAGCGAAAACTATCCTGAGTGGTATCAGCAAGTCATCAAAGCGGCCGACTTGGCCGAGGTCTCGCCGGTTCGCGGGTGCATGGTCATTCGGCCTTGGGGCTACGCGATTTGGGAGAACATCCAACGCGTTTTGGACAAGATGTTCAAAGATACGGGGCACGAAAACGCCTACTTTCCACTCTTCATTCCGCTGAGTTTTCTTGAGAAAGAGGCGGCGCATGTGGAGGGGTTTGCGAAGGAATGCGCGGTCGTCACCCATCATCGCCTTGAGGCAGGGCCGGATGGAAAGCTCATTCCGGTTGGGCCACTCGAGGAACCGCTCGTGGTGCGGCCAACGAGCGAAACGATCATTGGCGCGATGTACGCCAAGTGGGTTCAGTCTTATCGCGATCTGCCGATTCTTATCAATCAATGGGCCAATGTGGTTCGCTGGGAAATGCGGACTCGGCTCTTTTTGCGGACGACCGAGTTCCTCTGGCAAGAAGGCCATACCGCGCATGCCAATGAAGCGGAGGCTCGTGAAGAGACTTTGAAGATGCTGCATGTCTATGCTGACTTCGCCGAACAGTATATGGCGATGCCGGTCATTCGCGGAGAGAAAACGCCCGGCGAGCGATTCCCCGGCGCCGTACAAACATTGGCGATCGAGGCCTTCATGCAAGATCGCAAGGCGCTTCAAGCAGGGACTTCGCACTTCCTCGGCCAGAATTTTGCGAAAGCGCAAGAGATCAAATTCCAAGATAAAGATGGCCAAGAGGCGTTTGCTTGGACGACTTCGTGGGGTGTTTCGACTCGCCTCGTCGGCGGCCTGATCATGACGCATAGCGATGATGATGGCCTCGTCCTGCCGCCGCTGCTTGCGCCGAAGCATATCGTGCTGTTGCCGATCTATAAAACGGATGAAGATCGCGAAACGGTGAAAGAGTATTGCGCGAAGCTCAAGAAGGAACTTGAAGCCAAGCCCTATGGCGATGGCTTTCTTAAGGTGCTCATTGATGATCGCGACCTGCGCGGCGGTGAAAAGAACTGGCAGCATGTGAAGAAAGGTGTGCCTTTACGCGTCGAAGTGGGCCCTCGCGATATCGCGCAAGATTCGCTGATGGTTTCGCGCCGCGACAATGGCTCGAAAGCCGCTACGCCTCGTGCGCAGTTTTTAGAAACGGTTTGCCAGATTTTAGAAGAAATGCAGAAGGGGCTATTCGAACGCGCGAGGAAGCTTCGGGAAGAGCATACGCGGAATATCGATTCGCTCGATGAGTTCAAAGCCTATTTCACGCCCAAGAACGAGAACAATCCGGAAATCCATGGCGGCTTTGCGATGGCTCACTGGGGCGGTGATGATCCGGCGACCGAAGCGATTTTGAAAGAACTCAAAGTGACGCCGAGGTGCATTCCGATCGAAGGCGGAGAGGAGCCCGGCATGTGGATTTTTACGGGGAAGCCGA
>JBKJSI010000207.1:0-5055 GCA_046595915.1 Pirellulaceae bacterium | reverse complement strand
GTCGAAGCATCGACCTTGGTGCTCAAGCTCGAAGTTGGTCGCTATCGTGAGAACTTGGTGGAGCTAGAAGACAAAATTCGAGCGATGAAGGATTCCGAATTCTCGACCCAACTTCGTGAGCCGATTGCCGAGATCGTCCGACTCAATGAGGAGTGGCTGAAGATTCAATCGGAAGCAGTGAATCTGCTCTCCGGCAAATCGTCGCGGCTCGATAACTTCCGTGAGATTTCTGATCGCCTGGAAGAGGTGCTGTTAGGGCAGACTTCGCAAATTGAGAGCACTGCAAATAACTTACTGCAACTACGCACGTCTGATCCGCCGGAAGAATTGCGGATTGTCGTGGTTCGCGAGCTTCAGCATCTGATCGAACTTGCACATCTTTTGCGCGATGCGATTCATGCAACGCTGCTAGCGGTTTTTATTGCCGATCATCGAGTCGAGCGTGCCGAGAAGAAGCTCACGACCGATTCGCAAACTCAACTGCTTTCGCCGATCGGACTCGAAGGCGTGTTTGAGCATTGGAAACAGGCGGATCCATCGCGGCAGAAGCCCGCGTGCGTGGGACTTTTGGGGCTTGATCAGTTTAAGCGACAGAATGAGACGCTTGGAACGCGCTGGGCTGATGCCTTACTTGCATCGGCTGCTCAGCTCTGTGCCGAGACGATTCGTAAGGATCGCGGGTTCGATCGCATTGCCCGGCTAAGCGGCGATACGTTGGCGATTTTCTACGGTGACACTTCGATCCGCAGCTGCGTGATGGCGATGGAGCGTTTGCGACAGACTTTGCAGCAGTCGACCTTTATCCTTGCAGGTAAAGAGCTGAATCTGACGGGAAGCTGCGCGATTGCAGCGCAGATCAGATCGGAATCGCCCACGCAGACTTTGGATCGGGCGGCGGCGGGTATGCGGGTTGCGAAAGCGAAGGCTCGCGACCGGATTGTGATCGATGAAGGCAACGGAGCGGAAATTGTGGATTCGCCGCCAATCACCGTGCGGCCCGTGAAGGTGGAGATTCCCACTGCGCCACCCAAGCCGCCGGCTTAACTAGGCTTTTAACTGGCTTTTCGCGAGGCGCCGACGACTCGCGTGAGTTGCGAGAGATCTTTCTGCACGCCAACTTGATCGAACTCGGTTTGCGATTGAAGAAATGTCACTGCGGCCGTTTCGAGCATCGGGCTGATTTCCATCAGCAGCCTGCCGCCCGGCTTCAGACACAGCGCGGCCTGCTTTGTCAGCTTTTGAACGAGTTCGTCGCCCTTGGGGCCGCCGACAAGCGCGAGTCGCGGCTCGTGGTCTTTCACATCGCGCGGCAGTACAGCGTATTCGGGCTCGCTGATGTAGGGTGGGTTGGATACGACGAGGTCGAAAACGTTTTCCGGTTGGGCGGCGAGCAAATCGCCTATTTCGAACTGAATCTTTTCGGCCAAGCCATGCTTGGCGGCGTTTTCTTGCGCGATTGCTAATGCCTCAGGACTAAGATCTACAGCTTGATATTCCGCATTCGGAAAGTGCTTGGCGAGGGCGATGATGATGGCGCCGCTGCCGGTTCCAACGTCGATCACGCGCGGTGGCGTTTCGCTGACGGGGAGTGATTGCAAATAGGTGAGGGCCAAAACCACAAGCGTTTCGGTTTCGGGCCTGGGAATGAGGACGCTGGGCGTGACTTTGAAGCTGAGGGAAAAGAACTCGCGTTCGCCGACCAAGTAAGCTACCGGCGCGCCTTCGGAGCGACGTTTGATTAGTTCTTTGAAGCGGGTGCGGATTTCGGGCGTCACGATGTCGCCGAAGGAGGTGTAGAGCTCGATTCGCTGGCAGCCGCGAGCATGGGCGAGGAGCACTTCGGCTTCGAGGCGAGGCGACTCGGAGCCATTTTTCTTGAGGTAGTCGGTCGTCCAGGTTAGCAAACGGCCAACCGTCCATTCTTCCTGCTCGGCCATGCTAGTGCGATCCTTCTTACTTCCGTGCTGCTGTCTGCTTTCTTGTCAGGCGGGAGCCTGACCTACTTCTGCGGCGTGAACTTAGTCCCATTCGCTGCCCATGGTGTCGCGGAGTTGGTTGCGATCATGTTCGATGAGGGCGTCGGTGACGATTTGCACTTCGCCGTCTAGGATTTGGGCGAGCTTATAAACCGTGAAGCCGATGCGATGATCGGTGAGGCGATTTTCGGGGAAGTTATAGGTGCGGATTTTTTCGCTGCGATCGCCGGAGCCGATCAGGGTCTTCCGCTCCAGGTCGCGTTTGGCTTGCTCTTTGGCCCGAAAATGTTCGTAGACGCGTGATTTCAGAATGCGAAGCGCTTTGGCGAGGTTTTTGTGCTGGCTTTTTTCATCCTGCATGGAAACCATGATGCCGGTTTCATGGTGCGTGAGTCGAACCGCTGACTCAGTTTTGTTGACGTGCTGGCCGCCGGGGCCGCTGGCGCAGAATTTATCGAGGCGGTAATCGGTGGGTTTTAGATCGATTTCGACATCTTCGGGCTCGGGCATGACCGCGACGGTTGCCGCCGAGGTGTGGACGCGGCCTTTTTGTTCGGTTTCGGGAACGCGTTGTACTCGGTGGCCGCCGCTTTCGTAGGCCAGTTCGCGGTAGACGCCTTCGCCCTCGAAGGCGAGTGTGATTTCTTTGAAGCCGCCGAGTTCGGTGAGGCTCGACTCGATGATTTCGACTTTCCAGCCCTTCTTTTCCGAATGACGCTTGTACATTCGGAAGAGGTCGCCGGCGAAAAGACCTGCTTCGTCGCCGCCGGTTCCGGCGCGGATTTCCATTACGCAGCGGGTGCGGTTGGCGTCTGCGCCGCCGAGCGATTGTTCGAGCAGCTCATTCCAGAGCGTTTCGCGTCGCTCGCGGACGCCGGGGAGTTCTGCTTCGGCCATTTCGCGTTCATCGGCGTCGGCGCTATGCGACATCGTCTTGAGCGCCGCGATTTCTTCGAGCGTGTCTTTGAAGCGGCGGTACTTGGTGGCGACTTTCGAGAGCGAGCCATGTTCGCGGGCGACTGCGGCGATCTTCGACGATTCGCCAAGGACGACGGGATCGCTCATCATTCGCTCAAGCTCGTCGAATCGGGCGAGCTGTTTTTCTAAGGCCTCTCTCATCGCACACCTGCCTTGGTCCTAAATCGTAGCCGCCACAAATTCCCCGGGATGCAAACACCAAGAGCCTTCCGACTCCCCGTGTGGGAATGCGAAAGGCTCTGTTGGCGATTTTCGGGTTGTGCGTAGCTAGTCTTCGACCTTGGCGACCTTCTTCTTCGGCTTGGCGGCTGGTTTGGCCAAACTGCCGTAGGTGCCGGCGGCGAACTTGGTTTGGAATTTTTCGATGCGCCCGGCGGTGTCGATGTACTTCAGCTTGCCCGTATAGAACGGGTGGCACTGATCGCAAATATCGACTCGAATTTCGGGGCGAGTGCCGCCGGTTACGAAGGCGTTGCCGCAAGCGCAGCTCACGTTGGATTCGTAGTAGGCGGGATGGATGCCGTCTTTCATGGAAAGCTGCCTGACAATCGACCTGTTGGGGAAACCGCTCAAATTATCAGGGGATGGTCAAGTCGACAAGGCGTAACTGCGGCGGGTGTGGGGGTTACGGGGGCGAAAAACCCCGCAAACTGCCTGTCTTCGGGGCTTGGGCGGGAGAGAGGGCGATTTGTGGGCGTGCTCAGGGTGGACAAACTGGTTGAACCTAGGTTACGCGATTGCGGATTGGGGCGAAAGTTGGTGGCGGAGGTGGCGGGCTCTCGTGGATGTTGGCGGAGGTGGCGGTTGGTGGCGAAATACTGGGGTGGAGGGTTTTGGAGAATGGGCTTGTTTTTGCAAGGTTGCCAAGATGGCCAGGAGGGCAGCTCTTTCATAGGATCAGGTTCGGATAGTTGTTTGAACGACCTTTGGTTTAAGTCATTAGTCATTGGTCACTAGTGAACGTACGTCATTCCATTTTATGAAAAGGGTGGCGTCATTTGGGGGTTCTTTTCAAATTCTTTTTCACCACTAAGGCACGAAGACACTAAGAAAACAGGAGAGGGAAATACGAGAGATTTCGGCGGAGGGGCGGGGGCTGCGGAGGAATTTTTTGGACAGGATGGACAGGATTAACAGGATGGAGAAAGAGCGAGGGAGAAGGCGGTACAACTAGCGGGGGATTGGTTTGTCCAATGAGTCCCAGTTGTAGGCGGCGGCGATGCGGGAGGCGACTTCGTTTACTACGTGGCCGCCGCTTGTGCCGTTGGTCATGATGGCTAGGCCGTAGCCTTTGCGGATGTGGGCTGTGAGGGTGCAGTTGAAACCCCAGTTGCCGCCGTTGTGCTGGAAGTACCAGCCCTCGCCTCGTTTCTCCACCATCATTCCCACCGCGCAGGGGCCTACGCCGATGGGGGTGATCATTTCGCGGGCTAGCGATTGGGTGAGGACTCGGCTTTCGCGCCCCAGGAGAGCTTGTTGGATTTCGATGGCGCACTTGGCGAGGTCGCTGGGGGTGGTCCAGAGTCCGGCGGCGGATTGTTCGGGGTAGACGTGCCACTTGGGGCCCATCGCCTTGCCCAAGCCGTTGTGAGCGCGGGCGGCGGCGGCCTCGCGCTCTTTGGGCAGTGGCTGCTCGTAGGTGCTGTCTTTCATTTCTAGCGGATCGAGGACCAGTTCTTGCATGATCTGAGCAAATGGCTTGTCGAGCGTTTCGGTCATTGCGAGTTGCATGATCACGGAGCCGCCGCCGGAGTATTTGAACGCGGTGAAGGGCGGGCGCTCGAAGCGCACGGCGCCAACATTGGAGGGTTTTTCGCCTTTTAGAATTTGCACGAGCGTGGGGAGGGGTTTATCGGGGGCGTAGCCGGGGAAGCCGAAGCCGTCGTCGGAGCCCGAGGTGTGGCTGAAGAGTGAGCGCGGCGTGACGGGACTGTCCTTTGTGAGATCACTTTTAGGAACTTGCCATGATTTGAGCATGGTGTTGACGTCGGCATCGAGCGCGAGGCGGCCGTGTGTCAAAGTTGTTGCCTTTAGGAAGGCCATTGCGGTGATGGGTTTGCTGATCGAGGCGGCTTGGAAGAGGGTGTGGGTGTCGACGGGT
>JBKJSI010000180.1:0-3583 GCA_046595915.1 Pirellulaceae bacterium | reverse complement strand
TATCCCCACTGGCCGCTCGTCGCCCTCTTTTTGATCCCCGCCGCCGCGATCTTTGCGATCGTCAATCTCGCCTGGGTCGGCGTCATTCGCACTTCGCCCGCAGCGGTCGCGTTCTGGTTTGGCATCGCCAATGTCGCCATCATCGCCATCGCCATTTTTGATCTTTGCACGCTGCCGCGCCGCAAAGCCTTCACGATCACGCGCGAAACCAACAAGATCGCGTCGCTCAAAAAATCACAAACCGTCACCCTCACGCTCGCCAACCATTCCTGGCGCCGTTTCCTCGTTCAACTCAAAGACGATATCCCGGTCAGCTTCACCGCGCATCCCGAGGACTTTCATCTCTTCGTCCGAGGCCGCAGCCGCACGATCTTGCAATATGAGCTCACCAGCCAACAGCGCGGCGCCTTCAAGCTCGAAGATGTCTACTTGCGAGTTAAAGGCCGCCTTGGGCTTTGGCGACGGCTCCTCACGTTCAAAAGCGAATCGGTGGTCAACGTTTACCCCGATATGAAGCAACTCGCCGAATACGCCCTCCTCGCCCGAACCAATCGCCTCAGCCTGATGGGCGTCCGCCGCACCCGCAAGATCGGCCAAGACAACGAGTTCGAGCGCCTCCGCGATTACACGCTCGACGACAATTACAAGTTCATCGATTGGCGCTCGACAGCCCGTCGCAACAAGCTCACCGTCAAAGACTTTCAAACAAGCCAGAGCCAGCGAATCATCTTCATGCTCGACTGCGGGCGCATGATGACGAACCTCTACAACGGCCTCAGCCTCCTCGACTATTCCCTCAACGCCCTGCTGATGCTCTCGTACGTCGCCCTCAAAGAAGGTGACTCCGTAGGCCTCCTCTGCTTCTCGGACGAGGTCCACACCTACGTCCCCCCGCGCGGCGGACATGGCCAGATGAACCATCTGCTCCACGCCTCCTTCGATCGCTTCCCCACACTGGTTGAATCTCGCTACGACCAAGCCTTCCGCTACCTCAGCAGCCACTGCAAAAAACGCTCGATGGTGGTGCTGCTCACGAATGTCGTTGACGAGGTGAACTCCAAACAAGTCACCCAGTATCTGTCCTCCGCCGTAGGCCGCCACCTGCCGCTCGGCGTCTTAATGCGAGACCGCCGAATCTTCGCCGCCGCCGAGCAGCCCAACCCTCACGGCGCCGCCCTCTACAACGCCGCCGCAGCAGCAGAGCTTTTAATCTGGCGGCATCAAGTGCTCGTCGACCTAGAACATCAAGGCGCCATGATGCTCGATTTGTTTCCCGAAGATCTAACTGCGGGCTTGGTCAACAAATACCTAGAAGTAAAAGCCCGGCATTTGCTGTAGGTGAACGTTCCTGGGTGCCACTGCTGGCTTGCCCAGCAGCGAGAAGTGCGAACGAGCTCAACTTTCAGACAAGACATTTATGCCCAGATCATAGGGTAAATGAAGAAGTCGCCACATGATCGAAATCATCGCGCTGTACAATCTTTGCAAGCGGATCGGCATCGCAGCACGCGAGAAGGGACGCCGCGCGATTGGCTATCAGTTGCTGATGATTCTGTTCTGGTTCAGCGGCGAGTTTGGTGCGGGGTTCACCTTCGTCCTACTTCTTTTCCTAGCGTTTGGAGAAGAAGGAGCGAATGGTTATTTGCCACTGGTGTATATCGCGGCGATGTTGGGGGCAGGGGTGGGGGCGTGGCTCGCGTTCAAAGTTGTTGCGGGATTACCAGGCCTTCGCAGTAACAAAGAAACGGCGCCGAACAAAACGAGCAACCCTTAACTTTCAGGGGCTAAGGTTGGACGCAACGCGGAGCGCGATTTCAATTCAAACACCTTGGAGTATCGCTCTCACTTCTTCGCACTAGGCTTATCCTCCCCACTCGCCGTCCATTGTCTTCCAATCACATCCACATCCTTCGGCGACGGCACCTTGGGAACGTCATAGCCAATTCCCGCGATCCGCTTCGCCCGAATTTCTTTGATCGAAACTCCAAACTGCTTATCGCGCGCGGCAACCACCTTCGGGTCATCCTGCCCATCTCCCGTGAGAGCCCACATCAGCATCGGCTCCCCCATCGGAACCGGAGTCGAGGGATCGGGCCACGTGTGCCAGGTCTTTCCCCAAGTCGTCAGCAGCGCCTTCATAAAAGCCATTTCATCCTCCGGCTTCATCCCCGGCGCAATCAGCCCGCCCCCCAGCACTTCATACGTGTGTGGATGCCAATAACGCTTCTCCACCTCGGGCAATTTCTGATAGATATCATCACTCACGATGTACTCAACGCCCAACAGCCGCGCATTCTTTTCGGCCGAATCATAGAGCAAACATTGATGCATCCCCTCGCCGACTGCCCCGCAATAATGCTGCGTAATGATCTGAATCCGCGGATCTTTCTTTGCGCAGTGAATGCCGCAGAAGTGGAGATGAAGATTGCCGACCGGCGCCATCATTTTGTTGTCGGTCATGTGTCCATGCTCGTCGGCGCCCTTCTGTGCTGCCTCCGCCAGAGAAACGCCAGCGACTGCACCAACCCCAGTAGCGCCAATCGCGCCCATGACACCCAACAGCTCTCGACGTTTCATGGCAACAGGTTCCTTTGTAAAACTTCAGATGTTGAAATCTCTAGGCAGTGCCATTGAACCAAGCCCTAGCCGCGGCGCGTAGCAGGGCAATATTTACTTAGCTCGCCTCCCCTTTTCAGCGGATGCCCTCTCCCAAATCCCGCACAAAACAGCGATTGCGGCATGTCAACCGGGTCGTCGCGACGCAGCGCGAGCGCGCACTCGCTCACATTCAGCGCCATTCGCCTGCAGTTCGCGAGCGGGCGCAAGTAACAAAACCTAGTTGTTTACGCTGCTACCAAGGGAAGCACCGATGTCAGTGCGAAGCACCAGCAAGTGAATGGCTGATTGCAATAGTCGCACGCTAAACGGCTACACTCACGCCATCGGCCCATCGCTGGAATCCGTCGCACGACCCAAATCGATCGGTTTTCATCATGAGGTTCTACCCGTGACACGCTACCGGATGACCGTCCTTCTTTTTTCGGCGATGGTGGGCGTTCTAGCGCTCCTGGCGGCGATTCTCTTCACCGTCGCAGGCGCGGGCATATTCGGAACACCCTTTCAGGGCGACGCTTACTTCAACACAACGCTTTTATTCGTTTTGCTCAGCGGCCCCTGTGTAGTCCTTCCCTGCGTCCTGTTCGATTGGATGAAGCCAACCATTGGCGGCCTCCTCCTCTGCACATTTTCCCTCATCGAAGTGGTGGCCGTCGCGCTCAACAACACACGAGAGTGGGGATTTGCAATGCACGATGCGGCGCTGGCCTCCCTCATCATCGCCCTACCCATGTTCGCGATCGGGACATTGCTCTTTTATTCGCATTCATCGACAAGCGCAACGCTCCGGCGAATTTGGCAAACCGAGGCCGGCGTCGCGATGCTCGTCGCAGGGTTCTTTTGTTGGAATGTCGGCGCGGACGGCATCTCGTCACTTATTGCCTTGTTGCAAGGCGGCACAATCTAAGCATGTCGTTGCAATTCACCACCCCCACCAAAGCCGACGCCACCAAAACGATCGTCATCA
>JBKJSI010000178.1:0-4067 GCA_046595915.1 Pirellulaceae bacterium | reverse complement strand
AGCGCTCCGCAATGTCTTTTGAATACTCGCGTCGCGGCTAACCGGTGGGGGCGGGGACCTCGCTTACGCTTCGGGTTGGGATTGGGGTTGGGTTGGTGTGGGGTGATGAATCGTCCCTTCAGGACTCGGGTGCGTGGTGGTGGCTGGGGTCCTAGGGTTGCGCGGGTACGCTCCACCCTAGGCTGACAGAACCGGGCTTTCAGCCCGGAATCCATTTGAATAGGTGCTTCGTTATGCGGCGCGGGGGAGTGGTTTTGGGATGAACTCACTCGCCTGTGATTCGGTTGGGGTTCGAGAGGCGGTGTGGAGGGGCCGGCGAGTTGGCAGTGGGGAGTAGGCGGTGGGGAGTGGAATGCGTTCGGTTTTTTGGTTCCGTTGGTAGGCGCTTCTGTGGGGGCTTGGGTTGGAGGGGCTGGACGCGGAGTGTTTTGTTGGTGAACCGTTGGGCTCGGGTGATGGTGGCGAAGCGCTCCGCGTTGCGTCGCGGCTGACCGGTGGGGACGGGGGGACCTCGCTTACGCAGCGGGTTGGGATGGGGGTTGTGATAGGGGTGGTGAGTTGTGTTGAGTTGGAGAGCACTTCTTGATGCTTCTTGCTGCTGCGCCGCGCGGGTAGATGTGAGACCACATCAACCCGTGCTACCCCGTTCGATTGCACATGGCCTTCGAGGTACCGAATGCCATGCCACCCGTCGATTTCATGATTTGTTTGCGGGTGTTCGTCTTTGGGCGACTGTGTTTCGGGAGCGGCGCCATGCTGGAGGGATGTTGCTTCAAACAGTGCTGAAATCGCGGCAAAAAGCAAAAACTCCGCCAAAACCTCGCGGATGCAGCGATTCGAGCAGTTGAACCGACTTTGATCTTGCCCACTATCGGGCCGGCTTTCCCGGAAAACCCTTGCAATTAAGCGGTTTCGTGATTAACTATGACTCTCCGAGATTGCTTTCAAAATATCTCTGTAGGAACGGGAAAGTTCCGAAATCCTCCTTCCATAAGACACCTCGAGGTGAAGAATGTTGTTCTCCCGTTCACTCCTGTTCGCGCTGATGGTGGGGCTCTGTACCGCCTGCCTTTCCAGCGCGACCCACGCTCAAGCTCCATCGCTCAGCGACGCGCTTAGCTCGGCGCCAGGCACGCCGAACGCAGTTTTGTACGCAGATTTTCCAACTCTGCTCAAGCTAACTGGCGATTCGCTCTACAACACCGAGAAGCTCAAGAGCCTGGGTGAAGCGAAAATTGCCGCTGACTTGAATCTCGCGATGATGACTCCCAACTGGGAAGTCGGTTACATCAAAGTTCCTGGTCTGCCTGAGATCAAAGAAGTCGCTTCGCTCAAGCGCGGCTACGTCGAAGACGTCCAAGGCAAGCAGGTTGTTTGGACGCCCGATTCGGGTTACCTCGTTCCGATGGCGTCCGATTTGGTCGGCATGGTGCGCCCCGCTAATCGCCAATTGCTAGGCAACTGGCTCAAGAAGAACCCACCTGCTCAGGCCTCTGATTTCCTCAAAGCGAGCGCCGCAGAATCGACAACCTATGTTTCAATGATTTTCGCTCTCGACGTTCGGGATTGGCTGTCGCCTAGCGCCGCCAAACAGCGTCTCGAGTCGATGCCATTTTTGCGTGAAGCCAATCTTAGCGAACTCTCGAAGCTCTTTGCCGACCTAGAAGGCGTTCGGGTCATCATCGGTCGCAACAATCTCGATGAGTGCATTGTCTCACTGAAGTTCAGCCGTTCGCCGTCGATCTTGTTGCCGCACGCCAAGGAGCTCTTCAAAGAAGTCGCCACTCGCGCCGGCGTAGACCTAAGAGAATCTGACGGGTGGAAGGCTACCGTTGATGGCGATACGCTGGCTCTCCGAGGCCACGTCGCTCCCGACAACATCGACATGATTCTCGATAGCTTTTCCCTTCAACGCCGCTCAGTTTCCGGCAGTCATTCCGGCTCCGTTGATCCTGCCGCCAACAAAGTCGCGACCGCTTCGCTTTCTTTCTTCCGCGAAACGACCGAAATCACCAAGAAGGCTCGCGAATATACCAAGCGAAATGGGCCAGCGACCTCGACTGGCTACAACGATCGCATGGCCCGCCGCATCGACGAACTCGGTTCGCTCGACGTCGATCCCGAGCTCCTCGACTACGCATCGCGAGTTTCTTCTTCGCTGCGTGGATTCGTTATGACCGCCCGAAGCTCGAACGTTCAGGCTGGTGTCGCCCAGACTGCAGCTCGCAGCACTTCTAGTGGAATCGGCGAAACGTACGTTCCCTATTCCTACGGCGGTGGTATTGGTGGGATTTACGGCGGATATGGTGGCTACTACAGCGGCTACGCTGGCTACTACAACCCGAATGCTCCGCTCGAAGCCGCCAATGTCATCGGCATGCAATCGAAGGGCGTCAGCAGCAATGCTTACTCCTCGGCGACTGCATCGATCGACGAAATGACCGCTGCCATGCGTCGCAAGATGACCGACAAGTATAAGATTCAGTTCTAAGGTCGGCACAAAAGCGATTTGGTTCAAAACAAAAGGGCGTCAGGCAATCTTGCCTGACGCCCTTTTTCGTATTCATCTCAGAACTAACGCTTAGACTTTGCAATAGGCCCGCGAGCCCGGCGCACTCCCTGCCGTTTGCACTGCGCGTCCATTTGCAGCCAAATGTTCTAGCAGCAAATAAACCGATTCCACTTGAGCTTGAGCATCGATCTTTGCGGCAATCTGTTCCGCAGTGTGCGGAGCGACATCCAGCGCAGTGATCACTTGCGATTGCAATGAAAGCGCGGCCGCCGCCGCCTTCTTTCCTGCTTCGACGCCGGGTTGATGGTAGGCGTTAATGCCTACGAGCGATGCATAAAAACCAACTGCCCTCTCGTAGAGCGCGATCAGCACACCAATTGACTTCGCATTCACCTGATCGATCGTGACCGTAATCGACTTGCGACCATTCCCTGATAGCGCGTCACGCGTCCCTAAATAAAACCCGTGCAGATAATCACCCGCCGTCACACTCGGCTCCACGAGCGGATCAGCCGCCGCCGGAGCAAGCACCCGGATGAAGGTGGCAAAAAAGTTATTCACGCCATCGCGGAGCTGTTGCACATAGGCATGCTGATCGGTGGAGCCTTTGTTGCCATAGACGGCGATGCCCTGGTCAACCTTCTTTCCGGATAAATCAAGCTGCTTTCCGAGTGACTCCATGATGAGCTGCTGCAAATAGCGGCTCAAAAGGAGCAGCCGATCCTTGTAAGGCAAGATCACCATATCCTTCGCGCCCTTGCCGTCGGAACCCTCGTACCAAGCCAGAGCCAGGAGTGCCGCAGGATTCTTTTTCAAATCGGTGCTTCGCGTAATCTCATCACAAGCCTTGGCGCCGCCGAGCATCGAATCGATATCGAATCCTTGAAGCACTGCCGGCACAAGCCCAACCGTGGAGAACTCGCTAGTTCGTCCTCCAACCCAGTCCCACATCGGAAACCGCGCCAGCCAGCCTTCCGTTTGAGCGAGCTTATCGAGCTTTGAACCTTCCCCTGTGATCGCCACCGCATGCTTGGCGAAAGGAATCCCCGCTTTTTGAAACGCGTCGCGAATCGCCAGCATGCCGTTCGTTGGCTCCGGCGTGCTTCCCGACTTCGAGATTACCAGCACCAGTGTCTGATCGAGTTTGCCTCGATGTGCCCCGAGCACCCGCTGAAATCCATCGGGATCGGTATTGTCGAGGAATGTAATCGCCATTTTGTCGGTCGCGGCATCGCCTAGCGCTTCCGAGACAAACTGCGGCCCCAGCGCCGAACCTCCGATGCCTATCGAGATCACATGCGTGAAAGGTTTGCCGGTGGCGCCTTTGATCGTTCCGTTATGCATAAGGGCGGCAAATGACTTCGTATTCGCCAGCGCCTCGATGATCGCTTTGGTGAGCTCCGTCGTTGGCGCCAGTTCCGGCGCGCGCAGCCAATAATGACCGACCATCCGGTTTTCATCTGGATTGGCGATCGCGCCGCCTTCCAGTTTTTTCATCGCGGCGAAGACAGCGTCAAATCGGGGCAGCATCCCCGCCACGAACTCCTTCGACAGC
>JBKJSI010000846.1:0-13722 GCA_046595915.1 Pirellulaceae bacterium | reverse complement strand
CACATTCTCTGGCAACTAGAAACCCACTGATCACTTTACTTCAATCTTGAATTCTTTGACTTCTTTTCCGCGCTTCGCTTTGATCGTAATCGAGTCGCCACGGTGCTTTTCTAGCATCACATAGGCAATCAAATCCGATTCGCTTCGGAAATCCGTTTTTCCGTTCAACGCAAGAATCACATCGCCTTTGTCCATGCCGGCATTTTTGGCTCGGGCATGTTCGCCATACCATCCCAGATGTTCCACTTGCAGCCCCACGGCTTGTTCGGGCAGCTCGAATTGCTTTCGTCCTTCGGCGGATAGGGATTTCAGTTTCAGTCCACCTAGGGCAAATGCCCGCAGCTCCCAAGTCGTTGGTCGCCAGGAAATATCCGACGTGCGCCAAGCATCCTTGAGTAGGAGGATTGTAGTTCGTTGCTCCGCGCCGCGTTTGAAAGTCAGCGGCAAGCTGATGCTCTTGGGAGCCGTTTGATGCAGGATCCATTGAATGTCGGCAATGGAAGTGATTGGCTGTCCCGCGAATTCGATGATGTCGTCTCCTGGCTGAAGACCCGCAATCTTGGCTGGGGAATTCTCCGCAACCTCTTGTACGCTCGCTCGATGCTTCGGATCGAGTTTTAGTCCAAGCACATCAGGCAGGGGATATGGATAAAGCAACTCCTCCGAAAGGAGTTTTCCCTGCGACCGTGCGTATTCGCGTTCGGCATCACGAATCTGATGGCAATGGATGCAACTCTTGGCGGTGGCGCCGACGTAATCAATCTTCGCGCCATATTGCTTGAGCGATGGAAACTTCTCGGGAACTGCGAACTCGGCTTTCTTACCCTTCTTAGCGGCAAGTTGCTTTGCGTTGGCGGGATATCCTTGATGGAGTTCGATCGCCGCTTGCATCGCCTCGGCGAATCCCTCCATGCTCATATCTTTGAATTCGTCTTTGTTGGCGGAACGTGTCCCATATCGACCATAGATCGTTTGATCCGCGTTCATGAAAAACACATGAAACGACTGATCGTAGTCGAATTGAAAGAGGGACAGATCGAGGCCATTGGTTTGCACAATCCGCGCGCAGACGAATTCATCCATTAGCTTTTGTATTTTGTCATCGCGTTTGACGACGAGCTCGTCAAACTGGCTGCAGGCCTCGCAGGGGATGCACCGGAACACTACTAAGAGTGGCTTCTTCGATTCACGGGCCGCGTCGTATGCCTTGGGAAGGTCGTTATAGATCCACCGTGCATCCTTCTCGACGGCCGCTTTGTCCTTACGCACCTTCAAGTCGCGTTCATTGGGCTGAGCAACAGCGGATAGGCAACAGAGCGAAGTCGCGAACATTCCGAAGACGAGTGAATACACAAAAGGGTGTCGCATCTGCTTCTGCCTCCGGCGAAGGGAGAATCTTCACTCTCGGCGATGATCCCGCAAACTGGCCGACATTTCAATCGTCCTTGCCCTGCAAACCGTCGCTTGGGCGGAGTGCAAATTGGCCTAGCGTGGTTTATTCTAGGGAACATCCCGCCCTCCCTCCCACCTCCTCGGAGTCATCACCATGCTTCGTCCTATTTTGCATCTATCGCTCTTTTTCGTCGCACTCATTGCCTGGTCGCAGCTTTCGTTTGCCCAGGAATCGTCTCTTAATACGCCGCCCCCCGGTTTCACCGCCCTATTTAGTGGCAAAGACCTCAGTGGCTGGAAGGGGCTGGCAGGGAAAGGCGGCAGTCCACTCGAACGTGCAAAACTGACGCCCGAACAGCTGAAAGAAGAACAGGCCAAGGCCGACGAACGGATGCGTTCCGCTTGGAGCGTGAAGGATGGAATTCTCGTTTTCAATGGTAAGGGCGACAGCCTCTGCACCGCCAAAGACTACGGCGACTTTGAACTCTATTGCGATTGGAAAATCGAAAAAGATGGCGATAGCGGAATCTACGTTCGCGGAACGCCTCAAATCCAGATTTGGGATCCTGCGACGAAAGCAGCTTCCGGCGTTGGCTCTGGCGGTCTCTACAACAATCAGAAGAACCCCAGCAAGCCAACAAAAGTCGCGGACAAACCGGTCGGTGAGTGGAATACGTTTTTCGTTCGCATGGTCGGCGACAAAGTGACCGTGAAGCTCAATGGCGAAACAGTCGTCGACAACGTCGTGCTCGAAAACTATTGGAATCGCGAAGAGCCGGTTGCCGCCACGGGCCAGATTGAACTTCAGAACCACGGCAACACGCTTTACTTTCGCAACATCTACATTCGCGAGCTTTCAAGTAAGTAAACAGACTTTGATACGTTCGCGACCTTCGAGAACTGCGCATGGCCATCTCGGGAATTGAAGCGTTCCTCGAAGTCCTGCACCAATTTGGTGTGCGGCGGATTTTTGGAAACCCGGGCACAACAGAATTGCCGCTCAATGACCGCCTCGTGGTGGATCGGCGATTTCACTACGTGCTGGGACTCCATGAAACGCCTGTCATGGCGATGGCGGATGGCTTCGCGATGGCCTCGAAATCGCTCGCGGTCGTCAATCTGCATATCAGTTGCGGTCTCGGTAACGCGATGGGCATGCTTTATAACGCCCATCGCGAAGGGACGCCCTTGCTCGTCACTGCGGGCCAACAAGATCGGCGTTTGGCTTGGGAAGAGCCGATTCTGGGTGGCGATATGGTGTCGGTCGCCAAGCCTTGGACGAAATGGTCCTTCGAGGTGACTCGCGCGGTTGATATGCCGATCGCGGTCAAGCGAGCGGCGCAAATCGCGCTCACGCCACCAACCGGGCCTGTGTTTCTGTCGCTGCCGGTCGACGTGCAGCGTGAACTGACTGAATCCGCTGACTTGTCGCCGATCACGATTCCCGATTCGCGCGTCACTCCAGCGTCTAGCGCCGTCCAAAATGCTGTGCAAATACTCCTCGCTGCAAAACGTCCCGCCATTCTCGCCGGCAGTCGCGTTATGGAGCGTGATGCGGTGGATACGCTGGTCTCGGTCGCCGAGCAACTTGGCGCGCCAGTCATCGCCGAATCTGGCACCACTCACGGGCGTTTGCCTTTTCCCTGCGATCATCCGTTGTACGCCCCAGGTCTACCACTCTGGTCCCCTGAAATTCGTGATCGGCTGCAAGAATTTGACGTGCTGCTCGTCGTCGGAATGGATCTGCTGCGGCAATATGTCTACCACGAACCTGCTCGGCCCTTGCCCGAACATCTGCGGCTCGTGCATCTTGATGAAAGCGCCTGGCAACTCAATAAAAACTATGCCATCGACGCACCAGTGCTGGGCGATATTCGCATGTCGCTCGAAGCGATCTCGCGCAAGCTGACTTTGTCGATGTCGGAAGCCCAGCAAACTGCGGCCCAAAACCGAGTGCAAAAAATCGCCGCTTTGCATCAATCGCAACGCGCGAAGCTTCGCGCCAAGATTGAGGCGGACAATGACATCCGCCCCATGACGAGTTGGGCCGCGATGGGCGCCGTCGCCAAAGGACTAATCCCGGGCACAGCCGTCATTGAGGAAGCGGTGACAACAACCAACACGGTCCTCGAACGGCTGGGCGCCATTTCACCGCCCGACGGTTATTTTGGCCATCGCGGCTGGGCTCTCGGTTGGGGGCTCGGTGCCGCCATCGGCGCCAAAATGGCCTGGCCCGATCGGCCAGTCTTGGCATTATTAGGCGATGGCGCCGCCGCCTATGGTATTCAAGGGCTTTGGACTGCGGCGAGAGAAAAAACTCACGTCGTGTTCATCGTCTTCCATAATGCCCAGTACCAAATCCTCAAAATCGGCGCCGCTGGAATGGGCCTTCCCGAAGCCTCGCAAGGGCGATTCGAGGGCCTAGATCTGCTCGGACCCACCGTGGACTACGTTCGACTAGCCGAGGGATTTGGCGTGAAGGCGATGCGCGTCGATTCGCCCGGCGAGCTCTCAGCGGCGATTTCGAGTGGTCTAAAAGGCGCTGATCCACTTTTGATTGAGTCGCCAATTAGCCGTGATGTCGCCAAAAGGCTGGAATATGGATAGTTCCCGGTGTCACAATCAGAGGAAATCTCCGAGGATAGGTGACAGGAATTCTGATCGCGCGATCGGTAAAGGTTTTTCAATGACGGTTTTGTTGCTGGTTGTTATCACTTTCGTTGCACAAGCCAGAGGTGCGCCCGCGAACCAAGCCGAAGATTGGCAGCCCAAGAAAATCGAGTCAAAACACGTCCCCAACCTGCTCCAGATTACCGACAAGGTTTACAGCGGCGGGCTGCCCCATGGCGAGGGCGCGTTCGAGGAGCTCCAGAAGCTCGGCGTCAAAACGGTCATCAGCGTTGACGGCGCAGCTCCGGACGTCGCTGCGGCTGAAAAAGCGGGCCTTCGCTACATTCACCTGCCTCACGGTTACGACGGCATCAGCGAGACGCGCATCCTCGAACTGGCCAAAGCCGTTAGCGAATCGGACGGTCCCGTGCTCATCCACTGCCATCGCGGAAAGCATCGCAGTCCCGCAGCCGCAACCGCAGCCTGCGCTGCGCTTGGGCTCGTCGATGCCAAGCAATCGCTCAAAGTCCTGGAAGTCGCCGGAACAGGCAAAAACTACCTTGGCCTCTTCGAAGTCGCCCGAAACTCCAAGCCGATCGACGCGACAAAAATTCGCGACCACCAAGTCGTCTTTCAATCGAAGCAGCCCGCCCCGCCGCTGATCGAAGCGATGGTCGGACTCGAAGTCACCTTAGAGCGTCTAGAGCTGCTGGAAAAAAATGGCTGGCAACCGATCGCCAATCAGCCCGACCTTGAGCCCGCCCATCAGGCCTTGCTCCTTCGCGAATCCTACACCGAGCTATTGCGACAACCCGAGATCAAATCCAAGCCGGAACAGTTTCAAAAGCTGATGCAAGAAGCGGAGGACGTCGCGAAAATGGTCGAATTAAACCTGGCTACCTGGAAAGAGAGCAAATACGAAGGCAGCCCGACCGGCGGATTGCGAGCGAAATTCACCCTCCTGGCCGAAAGCTGCAAAAAGTGCCACGCCGACTTCCGCGACAATGTGCGGCGAGACGATGTGCGGCGAAATAAGTAAGCGACTTCAACCTCATTACTTGGATGACGAACGCTGTTTGACTAGGATGGAACCAACGCCCCCGATTCATCTTTCGAGCCGCACCATGCTTAGCTTACGCCGAATTGAAATCTTGCCCCTGCTGCTCGTCATCGCCTTTTTGCTCATTTGCCCCGCAGAAGCCCTGGCCCAAGATGGCGGCGGCGCCGCGAAAAGCCCGCTGATTGGCTACGTGATCCTGGTCCTCGGCCTGCTCTTGGGCTGGACGCCGCTCGTTCGCCCATCGCGTCGCAAAAAGAAATTCAGCTTTGAGACCTAAGCAACGAAACACATGGCAGGGGAACATAACGACGGAGCGGCAATGCACTTTTGCCTTGCCGCTAACTCGCCTATGATCTACCGCCGATTAAAAAATCGCTTGAGCGCCTCTTCTGCTCCCGCTCTCGAATCTTTCGAATCGATCTTCTCTTGCGGGAGCTTCCCGAAGGACTTTTTCCCCTTTACAGGGCCCGCCTTCGAGTCGGAATCGCTTACATCAATTTCCTGCGTTTGATCCGAGTTGATCGCAACGCTATCGGTCGTCGCCTCGGTGGCGTAAACGTCGGACAAGTTGAATTGGCGAGTCTCCGCAGCAGAGTGACGCGCAATCTTCGCCGCAACATCAGCTTCCTCAAGCCAAGCGGTCACATCCTCATCCTTCCCAGGAGCACCCGTTGGGGGCGCCGCCTGAGTCCGAGAAGCCGCATCCGCGACGCCAACGACCTTAGGACGCTTCACGCCTGCCACGGCATGATCGAGGATGATCTCAAATTCGAGCGGCCCCACCCGAAGCTTGTCACCCAATTTAAGTTGGGTCACGTCAGCAATTTTCTCGCCATTGACATAAGTGCCATTGCGGCTACCCATGTCACTGACGGTCAGCTGAGCATTATTGATCGAAAGCATGCAATGATGTCGCGACACCATGTCACTCTGCGGGCGCAACTGACAATCTTCGCCGCGTCCGATCAAAAACTTCGCAGCCGCCACAGCAATCTCGGTGCCAGCCCGTGAACCGGTACTAACCTTCAACTTTACCTGCATCGCCATTCCCTTCGTGCGAATTTTGAATAATTGTGCGAAACAAGGACGGTTGGATCGCGCACATTCAGGAGTTAGCGTTCAGTAAGTTGAATGGGTTTTTCCATGGGCCTCGGTCGACAAAGTTTGAACCAGAATCGGAGAGGGTTAACTTCACTGCGTTGCTCCAGCTCTCTATTTATTCCCTCGCTCTTTTTAATCCTATCGGCTCGGCCCCAACATTCAACAACTGTGAGGCGAAAATTAAGGATTGGTTCAGATTGAGAGGGAAAACACTACCCCAGAATTCAAGGCTAAGGTGCAAGCTTTTCTCGACGGCGGAGGCCCTTAGGATAGCCACGTCGAATTCACAAGTCAAAGCACACTTCGAAAGCGATTTTCTCCGTTCACCCCTAGCGCCGGGAAATCCACCCCAAATCGCCGAATCGCTCTCTTTCCCATCGTTCCGCTTCCATTAATTCCTCGGCGCTCCGCCCGCCGACTGCCCCAATCGGCCGCCCCAAACGCCCCTCTATTTCGCCCCGCCATTCATCGCCAATCTCACCCAAGCTCGGCAGGGCCAGGCCGCCAAGGGTATGAATCCCCGGCAATTCAGGGGCAAACCGAGAGCCCTCTACCAGCAAACTTCCATGCTGCAAAACGGCGGTCCCAACTCGCCGCTGGGCGCTGCCGCAGATCTTCATCCCGTGGAAAATCACATCCCCCTGCGCTCGCCTCTGAAAACACAAAAATGGCGATTCCCTGCCACCCGTCGACGGCAAGGCATAAAGCTCAGCCTGCACCCGCCATTTTGCCAGAACCGCCAACAGAGACTTATGAACGGCGTCGTATAGATCCCTGGCCGCGAAACGGCCTGAAACGCGCATCGCCAGGCTATAGGTCAATTCCCGATCATGCAAAATCGCCCCACCGCCGCTCGAACGGCGCACAACCGGGCAACCCAGGCTGGCGGAATGCTGCGCTCGATCCGCTAAAGATTGAAAGTACCCCAAAGAAAGCGTCGGCTCACTCCACTGATAAAACCGCAACGTATCGGGGCTCGCCCCACTCGCCACCGAGTGCAGCAGCGCCTCGTCGACGCTCATATTCCAAGCGCCCCGCGACGGCGGATCGACAATAAATCGAATAGGGTCCAAGTTCGTTTCAACGTAAGTGGAATCAACCGAATAAATCATCGTCCTATTTCGGGCTTCCCTTGGAAAGGTCTCACATCGCGCTGGAAGCCGCCAATCAACTCCGATAAATCCATCTGCCAAAAGAAATTACCTACGGCGCCAAGCGACCGAACCGCCTGCGGCTCTGTCTCGAGAAATCATCACAAACGAAAGCCGGCGTGGCGGGGGCGCTCCGCGACAGCGGAAGCCCCCGCATCTCAAGTACGCGCGCCAAAACACCTTTCCAAATCGACCAATTGATCGAAAATGGCCGCCGCCGCCCCCTCCCATTCTCCCTCATGAGCCCCCA
This sequence comes from Pirellulaceae bacterium, assembly GCA_046595915.1. Taxonomy (GTDB): domain Bacteria; phylum Planctomycetota; class Planctomycetia; order Pirellulales; family Pirellulaceae; genus JBKJSI01. The sequence goes on along the minus strand of JBKJSI010000846.1, from coordinate 6,158 downwards.
AGTGCCCGACCTTCCCCCCTGTCCAAAGTGCAGCGCCGAATTCACCTACCAGGATGGCCTGCTCCTAGTCTGCCCCACCTGCGCCCACGAATGGAACCCCGCCGCAACCTCCGGAGAATCCTCTGAATCAGGCAGCGACGATTCCGCCATCAAAGACGCCAACGGAAATATCCTGAAATCAGGCGACACCGTGATCGTGATCAAAGACCTCAAAGTCAAAGGCTCAACGCTCGTCGTAAAGGGCGGCACGAAAGTCAAAAACATCCGCCTAGTCGACGGCGACCACGACATCGACTGCAAAATCGACGGCATCGGTGCCATGTCCCTGAAGTCGGAGTTCGTCAAGAAAGCCTAGCAGAGCGAACCGGTTAGCCGCGACGCAACGCGGAGCGCTTCGCCGCAGCCAAAAAAAAGCCCAAAAAACAGGTAACACACCGCCCGGTTTCTTCGCTCACAATTTCGGAAATCCCTCACCACGTTGGCGTCCCGCACAATTTGCGAGATAATTTTTCCCTCGGACTTCAGCAATCCCTAGCCGCACAAAGCAAAACCGATGCCGCCATGGCCATGGACGACCAAGTGGAACAGGCTTGGGCTCGAGCCGACGTAAAACCCGTCGCGAGTTGTTATTGCCACCCCAAAGCGGCCACGAACGCCAAGACTCCAACCAAATAGGTCTCCCCATCTGCATCGCCAACGTCCATCCTCGTTCCCAAGCTCCTCCGCCTGGGAACGCCGCCTGGGAACGCAATGCCCTAGAGACTCCTAACCTCCCCTCCGTGTCTCCGTGTCTCCGTGAGACCCCTACCCCGCCCGCCTCCTAGGAAACGGCGCCGAATAAACCACTTCCTCCTCCTCCTTCACAACCTCCCCCTCTGCCGCTTTTCCCTGTACCACCGGCCCCCCGCCACCCCCCTTTTCCCCTTTCGGCAAAGACCAAATCGAAGCCCCCCGATAAGCAAACTTCGCATGCACCACCCCGAGGCTCTCCCGCGCCCGCCGCAGCGCAAACGCCCCAATCCCCTCCACGCGCGCCTCCGCCGCCAAGTCCCGCGCCGGCCGCGGCCCATCCGCCAGCGCCTCGCTCAGCCACTTCGCCGCATCGACCACCAGCTGCGGATTCCCCGTCCGCTGCGCCCGTGACCTCGCCGCCGCATAATGCATCACCTCATCCGCCGACTGCGTCACCGGCCCCGACTCCCAAGTAACGATCCCCTCCGGCGCAACAATCCGAAAAGCCAGCCCCAGCGTCTGCTGATCGTCATTCATCTTCCCCGGCAAAAACAACCGCCGCCGCATCGCCGGGTGCGCCGTGTCATACGGATCGAGAATGACATGATGCACCGCGCGAGCCTTCGACGTGAAAGCCACGCTCCCCAGCGCCGCATTGTCGGCCCGGTCCCCCGCCCCCTTTTTGCGATGGCAAATCAGCAGCACCGCGAGCTGCCGCTCCTGGGCGAGCTGGGCCAGCGGGTTGAGCAGCGCCCGCACCTCGTTGTCCTTATCGCTGTTGATGCCAGGAATGAAGTCGCCCACGGGATCGACGATGAGCAGTTTGATGTTCGGCGTCTGATCGACGGCCGCCCGAATCTGGTCCATATCACGCAGCGTCACGCAAATCTCCACGAGACCATTCTTGGTGTAAATCCGCTGCCCTTGCAAAAGTTTGACCTGCGAGAGGTCAGCCCCATTCGCCGTATACCGCAGGCGCAGTTTCGACGGCGAATCTTCCCCCGCCATGATCACGACGCCCCCCTGCGGCGCAGGCGCACCATCGGGAAACGCTCCGCCGCGACTAACAGCCGAGGCAACCGCGCAAGCCAAAAAACTCTTCCCCTCGCCGCCAAAGCCGACGAGCGTGGTAATGGCGCCAAGAGGAATCCGCCCAGGCCAGAGCCAGGCGCCCTCCACGATTTCGATTTGATCGAGGGGACTGAGGATGGGGCCGATGGGGGAGGTGGACATGGTTGGGCTCCGTACGGGGAGAAGGATTGGTGTACGGAGGTATTGTACACATGTTAATTAATAAATTAGCAATAATTCCATTTAATTTATCGCAGGTATTTCAGGGAGCGTAAGACGGCGTAGGGTAAGGAGTTAGAGCGAAGCCTTCTCGTACACCCTCAATCGGGCCGCCCAGGCACTGGCATGGCCAGTGGCGCGCGATCACAGTACTTTCCCGCCGATTGCCGTGTCTCTTCAAACAGATGAACTCGATACACTTAGAGTTTCGCAGCCGTCGGCAGAGGCCCGGCTGTTTCTGGATCTATCGCCCGAAATTTTGAGCGGAGTTGCCACTTGATCTCTGAACTGATGCTTAAATTCGGTCGTGGACCTGGGCTTCCCGCGACTTCGATCGCGACGAGTGCTGTAACTGTTTTTGTCGGGCCAAATAATTCAGGCAAGAGCAAAGTCTTATTAGAAATCGAACATTTCTGTCGGTCAGGTCAGAAGCAAGCCTCCGATGTTATTTTGGAGGAACTGACATTTACGGGCCTCCAAGACGCTCAGATCAGTCCTGCGATTGATCACCTGCGACAGAATCCCAAGCGCGGGGAGTCGGTTGCAGTTGATCGCGTACTCTTGGGAAGTCGCCATGGTCGGCAACAAGTTCCGCATGCTGATTTGAAAAACGCTATTCGAAATCCAGCGAGCAACCTTTCTGGATTTTGCGGGTGGTTTCTAAGGCACCTCACGCTCATGCTTGATGGCCGAAGCCGAATTGATCTAGTAAATCAACAAGGCTCCGGTGACCTCCAAGAACCGCCGCAATCAAGCCTACAAGTCCTGTTCCGCGATGACGTCAAGCGAAGTGAAGTACGGCGAATTATTTTTGACGCTTTTGGATCCTATTTCGTAGTAGACCCTACAAACATAGGGCATCTTCGTATCCGACTATCTGAGAATCCACCAATTGATGCAATTGAGGAAAGAGGAATTCATGCGGAGGCGGTCCATTTTCATGGGCGAGCTCAACCGATCGATTCTGCAAGTGATGGAGTTAAGGCCTTTACCGGAATCGTAACCGAACTAATCGCAGGCGATCCTCGTGCCTTGTTGATTGATGAACCTGAAGCTTTCTTACATCCATCTTTAGCGTCGAAGCTCGGTTATGAAATTTCGCGTGCGGCGCTATCTGCCGAAAAACGCGTGTTTGTTTCAACCCATAGTCCAACATTTGTAATGGGCTGCATACAGTCTGGCGCTCCTGTGAATATCGTTAGATTGACCTATCGCGGAGGAACTGCAACTGCACGTCATTTGCCAAGTAACGAAATTCTGGAGTTAATGAGAAATCCGCTACTTCGGTCAACCGGGGTACTAAGTGGCTTATTCTACGAATTCGTCGTCGTGACTGAATCTGATGCCGACCGCGCGTTTTATCAAGAAGTTAACGAACGTCTTTTGCGTTTTAAACCTGATTGGGGAATTCCAAACTGCCTATTTCTCAACGCTCAGAATAAGCAGACGGTTCAAACCATCATTCGGCCGCTTCGCCAACTAGGAATTCCAGCGGCAGGCATTGTTGACATTGATGTGGTCAAGGATGGCGGTGCTACTTGGACAAACTTACTTTCTAGTGCAAACGTCCCAGCGATAGCCCATGGATCGTTGGCAACCATGCGAAGCGCCGTAAAGCAAGCAATGGACAACACTGGTAGGAATATGAAACGCGATGGGGGTGTAGCGATCCTTCAGCAACCTGAACGGGAAGCGGTTCTGAACCTGTTGTCGCAACTCGGAGAGTACGGAGTATTCGTCGTTCCAGGGGGTGAACTCGAATCTTGGCTGAAGCCACTTGCAGTGTCGGGGCATGGCCCGACGTGGCTAATTAGTATGTTTGAAAAAATGGGCGAAGATCCGGACGACACGAATTACTTGAAACCGTCCGTCGATGATGTTTGGGACTTTGTGCAAAAAATCAAAACTTGGCTTATTGATGCCAACCGAAAGGGAATCCCGGCGTAACTTGCAATTGTAACACAGATGCAGCAACATTAAGCCAGCATTCAACGCTTGCATTGTTGTACATAGCTAGCGCGCACCCGCGAAATGCTGGAAGCAAATCAGGACTTCCTAGCTAACAAAATGTACGAATTGCAGAACGTAATTGCAAACTTCATCCGTTAGCAATTAAAGCTTCAAACCGTCCTTTTTTCATGGAGTGACAACGGTGGTCAAAAAAGAAATCGCTGAAGGCGTAGCAAAAATGATGAAGAAAGCCGACACGCCCAAAAAGCTAACGGTTGATGAAATCATCAAAGAAATAAGCAAGAAACCACAGCTAATGGAGCTTCAGATCGAGGAAGCTACTTCAAGGATCGTCACCGATGCCGTCTATCATTTCTGCTTGGTGGCACTCGGAAAAGTTCCAGATAGCCCGACCTTGACCAAGGTGGCAGACCAACTTTTCGAAAGGCCGACCCCGCCCAAGAGAAAGAAGAAGGGAAATTGACAGTAAGAGCCACAAGCCCCTTGGAATTCCAAGGGGCTTTTTTCGTGCTACTTCTGGTAGATTTGGCGCTATTGCCAAAGGCTAAAAAATCCATGATGGATAAAAGATCATGCCGAGCTTTCCCACTGACTCGCTTTATAAATTTCTGGCACTGAGTGGGCTATTTCTGGTTTCCTTTTGCGGGTGGTCGAGATGGCATCTAAACGAGAACATCGCCAAGATTGTCCATGAATTGAAACAGGAAGAAATCGAACTCTTCAGCGACGACGAATACGAAGATGCCAAGGCACTTCACGAAAATCAGCCAGATGTGCCGTTAGTTGATTTTTGGAAAGAGAAAGATGGGCCGCTCTACCTGTATGAACTAATTAGACCTGGAACCTTGGTTAGCGACTATGAAACCTATTCGCAAAAACGTCGGGGGGAAATGCGACAAAAGTGGGGCCAGCATGACATCAACATGGTGATACTGGCTGTAGTAAGGCCGGAACAAGCAAAGATGGCACTTGAGTCAAGACTCAAGCGTCGAAAACATGTTGCTTCGATTGAAAACCTCTGGTTTCGTGTCGATCAACAGAGCTTTCCGCTTTGGGGAACATTTTGGGGAATGCTCATCGGGCTTTTTGCCTTAATTTTTGGCTTCGTTGCATGGTACTTTTTGCACCAGTGCTACATGGATGAAAAAGCTGAATTAGAAGTCGAGAAACTGAAAAGGGAATTGGCGAAACTGCCCGAAGTACCAGAACCGCCAAGAGCAGTTGAAACAATCGTTGAAACGAAAGTGAAGCCGCCAAAGAAGAAATAGCAGCCCCCTTGGGTGGTCATTCCTTAAACGTCACCCATACGCCCCCTGGAATGGCTTCAGATTGCCAATGAACCACAAACATGGTTCTCAATACCCCATCCGTCTTTACGCCCGTCCTGGGGCAAATAAACGAATAGGGGAGGGGCATTCCCAACGGGATCGGCAATAGATGGCTTTGGCCATAAGAAGCGAACAGCTGATGTTCGTGGCTACAGCTAGTGCATTGGGTGGGGGCGGGAAACGCTGCAATCATGGCAAAAACTCCTGAGGGTGGTGAAACTACGCCCCAAGCATTAGGAGTATTTTATACTTTTGCAATACTAACCGAATAATTCTAAAATTTGGCGTTTTGAGGGTTGGTTGGTGTGCCTGGATTTCCCCCAATTTGTACTCCGCTTTATACACTAAATTTGCACACCTTTTGTACCGCCGTAAGCCCTTTACCTTCAATCACTTAGAGTCGGAGCGACAGGATTTGAAACTGCGACCTCTAAGCCACGATCGTAGCGCTCTATGTAGGTTTAGGCACCTCACCGCGGGCGGGTGGCACGGTCGATCTACCGCTAGAAGGCAATCTAACGTGTGCCACTGGCTATGCCAGTGCGGAAGTGCAAGTTGACTCGAATCCTCGACTTGCACTGGTGTTTCTGGCTTCCCCTACGCCGCCCGCTCCACCCCCTTCAAATAAAACGTACTCACGCTATTCCCAAGGGGCGCGCGACTCGTCCCCAGCATCGGCTGAATCACCATCACCCAGTAGCCTAGCGACCTCCGTTCCAGGATCCCCAGCAGCTTCTCCGGCAGCGATTGGGACTCTCGGAATTTCTCGGGCGCATCGCTCGCAATCTCCGCCAGCGTCGTCTTCCCCCCACGGGCGCGAATCCACTCTTCCAGTTC
>JBKJSI010000002.1:0-8952 GCA_046595915.1 Pirellulaceae bacterium | reverse complement strand
GCCTCGAGATATTTTTCCATGAGGAACGACGAGGTGTGATGCGCGCAGGAATGTCTTGGGTGTTTTCAAAAATCTCGAAGCGGAAGTTGGTCTCGTGCGTGGCGACGCCGGCGAGGCCTTTGAGCATTTCATAGCCGGAGATTGTGACGGCGCCGTCGTCGAAATAGAGGTCGGAGAGGAGTGTGCTCCAGACGGAGTGCGTGTGCAAAATGGCGCCAATGGCGGGCAATTCTTCAGCGACGACGCAGTGGAGTAGTGTCTCGGCGGAGGATTTGGGCTGGCAGGGTAGCGTTGGCTTTCCATCCGGCCCAACTCGAACAAAATCCTCGCAGGTGAGCTGACCCTTGTCTTTGCCGCTGGCGGTGACGAGTAGTTCCAGCGTTGGTTTTTGCGAAAGCACGAGGCTGTAATTGCTGCTGGTGCCCAGAGACCAGCCTTTGCGGTGAAACTCTTCGCCGATGGCGCGGAGACTATCGACCTGGGCCTCTAGGCCTGTTAGCGGGCCGGAATGCGGGGGCAATTCGGGCGCAGTTCGACTTTTTTCGACAATCGTAGCCACCTGCGCCTCGCTGGTTGGGGCTCAAAATTCACGCCCTATCCTAGCAAAATAGGCCCGGCTGGCAATTCACGCGACGGCACTCAAAGTCGCGCCAATCCCTTTTCGCGGCCCACTTTTCCCTGGAACCAGCATATAATCAAGAATTGGTAAATGTTGAGTCCCCAATTCGCGACTCCGGACGAAGCACGAGATGTGTGACCAGTCGCTCAAAGGCCATTTTTTGATCGCGTCGCCCCATTTGAGCGATGCCAATTTCTTTCGCACCGTCGTGCTAATTGTGAAGCACAACGAGGAGGGGGCTTTCGGTCTTATTCTGAACCGCCCGGCGTGTAAGTCGATTGGCGAGGTTTGGGAATCCGTCAGCCAGGAAGAGTGCAAAAACGCATCGCCGATTCGCATTGGCGGGCCCGTGCAGGGCCCGCTGATGGCGCTGCATACGATGATGAGTTGCAAAGAGTGCGAAATCTTGCCGGGGCTCTACTTCGCATCGAACCGCGACAATCTCTCGCGCGTCGTGCAGCGGTGCGACAAGCCGTTCTTACTGTTCAGCGGCTATGCGGGCTGGGGCGAAGGGCAACTCGAATGCGAAATCAAACAGGGCGGCTGGCTGAAATTCCAAGCGGACCATGACTGGGTCTTTGCCGATATCGATTCGATCTGGAAGCGAGCGGTTTGCCGGGTGGGGGACAATATCTTGGATGAAACGGTCAAGCCGAAGCATCGACCGAGTGATCCGCGGCTTAACTAAAAAAACATCCCGGCGGACTGCAAGCCGCCGGGATGATCCATTCTCACTTTGCTATATGACCGATTCTTTAGGCACCGTAAGACATTTATTTACCGGAGCAGCATTCAAAAACACCTTGTTTCATAGTTGAACGCAGAAATAATTCGGTAACTTATTGTCTTAAAGCGCCTTAGCTCTTAATGTCGTAGCAAAGGATTGAGTCGCCTTCGCGGACATAGAGCCTGCCGTCATTGATCACGGGGTGTGCCCAACTTGGTCGCTTGCCGCTCCCCGGAATCTTAAACTTGCCCAGCACATTGCAACTTTCTGGATTTGCTTCGATAAGCGCCATGGTGCCATTCTGAAATTGGAAATAAAGGCATCCGTCGGCGGCGCAGACCGCAGCCGATCCACTCCCGATATCGCGGCCTTTCCAATTCACCTTGCCGGTCTTCATCTCTGCACAATAGGGCAAGCCCTGATCGTCGGAATCGCCGTACACATAGTCGCCAATCATCACCACGCCGCCATGTTTGTTGGCCAGCGTCGTCTTGAATCCATAAACCTCCTCGACCTTCATTTCACCCGCCTCGCCAGGCGCTTGCTTCAATAGGGCCGCCCCCGTTTTGTAGCCAACCGGCACAAAGATGAAATCATCCTTGAAAACCACCGTGGGAATCACAGCCGTGATTTTCGGGGGATAGTCATACTTCCACATCAACTTGCCATCCGTCGCCCGTACGCCAATCAGGGCATTACCGGTCGAATTCACATACGTTTTTATCCCTCCCGCGTTGGAGATCACGATGGAAGAATGTCCCGCCCCCGAATTGCCGGCATGGGATGCAGTCCAAATCGTCTCGCCCGTTTTCTTGTTAAGAGCGACCATCGTCGCTTTCTCCTTGCCGGGCGTGCAAAGCACCCAATCGCCATCCACCGTGGGTGATTCGCTAAAACCCCATCCATCCGCCTTGCCGCCGCCAAACTCCTTCTTCAGGTCCTTACGCCAAACTTCCTTGCCATCAGCGGTTTGGTTGCAAATCAGTACGCCGCTCGGCGAGATGACATACAAAAGTTCGCCATCGATGGTGGGAGTTGACCGGGGGCTATTCCAATCATCAGTGCGCTGGTCTTTGTATTGGGCTCCCGTTTTACTCTTCCAAATGAGTTCGCCTGATTTCAGGTCAAAGCATGTCAAATACTCATCTTTATCATCCATGCCGGAAAGCGCGTCACCGAGCGTGATGATCTTTCCGTTTGCGATTGCCGGGCTTGAGTAACCGCGACCGGCACCCTTTGCTTTCCAGAGGAGCTTGGGGCCTTCTTCTGGCCATTTCTTCAAAAGTCCCGTATCGGGAGCGACGCCTGTTCGACCGACGCCGCGAAAGGTCGGCCAATCGGCTTGGCTTTGTCCGGCCAGTAAAAACACCGCTATCGCGGTTAGGATCAATCGGGATAAGTGCATTTCTCTTTTCCTGTTAGGTGTCGACGCGAATAGGCGTTCGAACGTGAATTCCGTCTAGGGGCAATTTTCCCGCATCCCATCGCAATTTCAACCGCCCTTAGGAGGGCGGGAGGGCGATTTTAGGGTCAAGTTTTTCCCTGCGGGAGAATCCTCGAAGGGTTACGGCAATGTTCGAGCGCTCACCACACCGCGCAATTGGCCGGCGGAGACGCCGACTTCAGAAAAGGGAAGGGATTGTAGACCTACGATGGTCAATGCTCCGGGTGGGAGCAAAACCAGTTCGCCAGTGAGTCGCGCGGCGCATTCTTCGAGGCCAGGGTTGTGGCCGATGAGCAAGATCGATTGCGTTTGTTCGTCGGTGTAGGCTCGGATCGTCTTTAAGAGTTCTTCCCAGGGCGCGAGATAAAGTTCGGGAAGGAAGAGGGTTTCGGCGCTGAGTTTTAATTCGTGGCGTAGCTCAAGCTCGGTTTGGCGGGTTCGCAGCGATGTCGAGGAGAGAACCATATCGGGATCGATATCATGTTCGGCGAAGTAACGCCCGATTCGGCGGGCTTCGACGAGGCCGCGCGGGGCGAGCGGCCGATCGTGATCAGCTTGTCCGCTTTCGGCGATTTCTGCTTTGGCGTGGCGAAGTAGGTAAATTACTTTTTCCATGGCTGACGAGATCCACTAATCCAAAGTATTGTCAAGTGCGCTACGCGGGCGATTCACTGGCGCGGTGGGGCTCAAAAGTTGTTTTTCGCGATTTTTCCACTAGCGAGACCGCATCCTTGGCGGCTTGGTAGAGCATTTCTTGGCACCGGAAGGGAGCTTCACCATCCGAGGGCGCGGCACGGTGATAAGTGCCATCGGCGTGAAGCACCCGTGCTTTAAAGGTATCAAGGAAGTACGAGTCGAGGATGCGCACTAGCTTTCCTCGGCACTGAGGATCTTCAACCGGCGCGAGAAGCTCAATTCGACGATCCAGGTTGCGAGGCATCCAGTCGGCGCTAGAGATGAAAACTCGGGCATCGCCCCCGTGGGAGAAATATAAGATGCGACCATGCTCTAAGAAACGATCGATAATGCTCACCACGATGATGTTATCGCTGAGGCCCTTGACGCCGGGCTTGAGGCAGCAAATGCCGCGAACGTTAAGCTTCACTTTTACGCCGGCTTGGCTGGCGGCATAAAGTGCCTCAATGATGTCACAATCGACAAGGGAATTCACTTTAGCGATAATCTGCGCCGTTTGCCCCTTTTGGGCGCGGCGGGTTTCCGCCTCGATGAGATCGAGGATCGTTTCGCGGAGAGTGAGCGGTGCGGCTTCGAGCTTTTGAAAGGCCTGCGGCTGCGAATAGCCCGTCACTGCGTTAAAGAAGTTGGTCGCATCCGCGCCGAAGAGGTCGTTGGCGGTCATGAAAGAGATATCGGAATAGAGCCGGGCGGTCGATTCGTTGTAATTTCCGGTGCCCATATGAACGTAGCGCTGAATGCCGTGCGGTTCGCGGCGAACGACGAGGCAGATTTTGGCGTGGGTTTTTAGACCTTTAACGCCATAAAGCACTTGTGCCGAGGCCTGTTCCAAGCGGCGAGCCCACTCAATGTTACGAGCTTCGTCGAAGCGAGCCTTAAGTTCGACGATGACGGTGACTGCTTTTCCCTTTTCAGCAGCGCGGGTCAAAGCGGCGACAATGCGGCTGTTGCGGCTCGTGCGATAGAGAATTTGTTTGATCGCGATGACATCGGGATCGTCGGCGGCCTCTTCCACGAGACGGACAACGGGGTCGAAGCTCTCATATGGATGGCAGAGAAGCACATCCTGTTGAGTAAGTGTTTCGAACATACTCTTTTTGGCGTCGACAATCGGCGAGGGTTGCGGCGGCCAGGGGTCATATCGCAGGTGACCAAAGCCGGCGAGATCGGCGAGTTGAAAAAAGGAGGCTAAGTCGAGCGGGCCGGGGGCGAGGAATAAATCTTGTTGTTCGACATCGAAGAGCGTTTTCAGGAATTCAGCCATCTCCTTGCTGGCCCGGTTCGCGATTTCCAGCCGGACAACCTCTCCTTCGAGCCGGGCGTCGAGCACTTGCTCCATGCCGGTCATTAAATCGGGCGACTGATCTTCTTGGAGCGAAATATCGGCGTTGCGATTAATGCGGAAGGGGACGCATTCGGCGACGGTTTGCCCGACGAAGAATTTGTCGGCATGCAATGCAGCTACATCTTCTAAGAGTGTGTAGCTATAGCCGCCTTCGGCTGGGAGCGTGATGAAGCGAGCGAGTGATTTCGGTAGCGGAATGATTGCGAAGCGAGATTTCCCTTTATCATCCGCCGCTAAACGCACGCAGAGGCTATGGGATTGCGAGACCAAGAATGGCGCATCGTCTGCGGAGGTAACGGCGATGGGCGTTAGGACTGCGTGGATTTCCTCGTCGAAAACTTGATCGAGTCGGGCTAGTTGTTTGGGGGAATAGTCGCCGAGGCAAACACGCTTCACGCCCGCGGCGTCGAGAGCGGGCTCGAGTTCGCTCGAAAAACACTCGTATTGATTGCGAATCATTCGGCGGGCGCGCTCGCCGATGGCGGTGAGTTGCTCGCTTGGCGTCATATTCGCTGGATCACGGGCAGCGGAATCTTTACGAGATTGAACTTTCAGGCTGCCGACGCGGACCATGAAGAATTCGTCGAGATTGGAACTCGTGATCGCCAGAAAACGCAACCGCTCCAGTAGCGGAATATTCACGTCGCGCGCTTCATCGAGCACTCGCTGATTGAATTGCAGCCAGCTCAACTCACGGTTCAAAAAATGTGCGGAATCAATCATGGGCAGTCACATCGGTAGCGAATACGGCTAGGTTGAAAAGGGCTAAGATCGAATGCGGCGAAGCATGGTCTGCATGCCAAAGGTTTCATCAAACAGAGCGCCATTGGTGCGAAGCGCGAGTTGCTCGAGGGACAAATCATCAACGTTTGGAACGCCGATCACGAGCCGGCCGTCCTCGCGAGAATAGCGGATCTCGGTGATGCGTTGGCTCCGCGATTCATCGAGCGCAATTGCTACACGGAGCATCGCCGCCATTTTGGCTACGGCAACGCGACGTTCGCGATCGAGGGTCGAATAGCCTTCGTGCAATGGCTGGGGCGACGCGCGGCGATGATATCGGGCGACGAGCGATACGAGCAGCAATTCGCGCTTTCCTAGTCCAAAAATTTCGCTGTTGCGGATCAGATACATCGTGTGCTTGTGATAGCTGCGATGGCTGATGAAGAGGCCGATTTCATGTAGTAAGGCCGCTAGATATAGAATGACTTCGTAGCGCCCGTCGAGGCGGTGCTCGTCGCGCAGCGATTGAAAAAGTGTTTTGGAGAGTGCGGCGACGTGGACCGCATGGTTTTCGTCGAAGTTGTAACGTCGACCCAGATCAAGCGCCGAGCGGGTGACTTGATTGCTGAACTCTTCCGTCCAGGCCTCGCGCAATGCAAGTTCGTGCAACAGGCCGTCGCGAAGGCTGACGTTGCTGACCCAAATTTGTTCTTGTTTGAGCGACTGGGCGAGGCGCAAATAGGAGAGCAGCGCTGGGCCAAGTGTTTCTGCGTCCTGAAAATCGAGTTTGAATTTGTGCGCGAGTTCTTCATCGTTCATCCCGAGTAATCGTTCGACGAGCTTCGCGAGGGCGGCAACTGGAACCGCAGAGAGTTCCCGCGGGTTCCAATCGGGAATAAGTTGACTGGCGGCAAATCGCATGTCGCCGCCGAGGCTGACCATTTCGCATTCACCCAATTGGCCGATTTGACGGGCGATCTGATCGACGAATCGCTTGATCTGCGACTCCATGATCGTTCGCAATCGTGGAGCGCTGGCGCGATAGCCTTCCAGGATTTGCCGCAAGCGAACGGAGCCGAGCCGATAACTATTGGAAAAGACGACGTCGCCTTCGCGAACCAAAAGCAGTTCGGTGCTGCCGCCGCCGACTTCAACGACTACGGCTCGCTTTCCCGCCATCGCCGCCGACTGGAGCAGTGATTGCACGCCGAGATAGGTGATTCGATTGACTTCTGATTCGTCGATGACATCGACTTCCATGCCTGTCGCGATATAGATGCGATCGACGAAAGCAAGATGGTTCGATGCTTCGCGCACAGCGCTGGTCGCGACGATTCTCACATTCGCGGGGTCGACAATCTGATACTCGCGCATCACGCGGCGATAGCTTTTGAGGATGCGGACACATTCCTCGATCGTCCCCCGATCAATCGCGCCTTTGCGGAACGCGTCTTTACCGAGATTGACTGCTTGGCTGAGTGTCGTCAGTGGGCGAATTTCGCCGGCGTCGTTAATCTCGGCGACAGCGAGGCGAATCGAAGTCGTGCCGCAGTCGATCACCGCTACCGTGCGGATATTCGCCGGCTTGCCGCGTGAAGAGGCTGATTCGGATGACGCGGCGGACAAATCGACAATCTCCCATTACAAAATTAGTTGGCCACTTGCGGCTTGCTATTCGATGCAGCCCAAGCGGCGGCGCCCATCGCCGTCGCGTCGTCGCCCAGCTTCGCCGCGACCACCTTGAAGGTGTTTTCATAGGTTGGCATCAAATGATCATTGGCGACTTTGCTCACGATGTCGACAAATGTGCCCGGTAAGGCCTCGACGAGGCCTCCGCCCAGCAGCACGATCTCTGGATTGAGTAGGAGCACGACATTGGCGACGGCTAGTCCCAAGTGCGTCGCCGCTTGCCGGACGATCTTTTCTACGGCCTTGTCGCCATTCTTGATCGCATCGGAAAGGACGCCGGAGCGGATATTGGCCAAATCAGTGCCGGCGATCGATAGAACATACGGCGCCTCGCCGCGATAAACCGCCGCCGCGACTTGAGCTGAGACTGCTAAGCGGCTCGCTTCGGTTTCGAGGCAGCCAAAGCGCCCGCAGCCGCAGAGCTTGCCGTTGGGGGTGACCTGCATGTGGCCGATTTCCATGCAGGAACTCGTTTTGCCTCGCAGGATCTGTCCCTGATAGATGAACGCGCCGCCAATGCCGGTGCCGGGAAAGACACCCAATACACTGCGAGCATCCTGCGCCGCGCCAAATCGATATTCGCCGTACGCGCCCGCGTCGACGTCATTACTAATGACAACGGGGCAGGAAAATTCCTTTTCGAGAATCTCGGCGATTTTGACATTCTTCCAGCCGAGGTTGGCGGCTTCGAAGATGATGCCCTTGTTGAGATCGACCGCGCCAGGGCAGCCAACACCTATTGTGCAGAGATCGGCATCGACGACTTTCGATTCTTCCATCGCCTGGCGGATCGTTTCGATGATCCGATCGACGCCCGCTTTGGCGCCTTCGTTCCCCTTGGTGCGCTTGCGACGGCGTCCTAGGCTCTTGAAGGAACCGTCAAAAACATGGGCCAGCATCTTGGTGCCGCCCAGATCAAAACCAATGTAATGGGTACCGGAACGTTCGTCGGGCATGGAACCTGAGGCGTAAGAGGACCAACTAGGCGGCCGCCAGATTATCCCATTCCGGGCGCGAGGGACAACGGGCTACCAAAAACTCGCCGCCAGCCAGCTTTGTCGCAGCTTTGGTGCGGCTTTTGGCGCCAAAATGAAACACCCCGCCGCCCATGAGGACGCCGGGGTGAAGTAGGTTCTTCAGATTTTCTTAACAGAGCAGTATTAGGCCATGACCGGCGTCGATTCGACGGAAATCGGCATCTCGTCCATCGTCACCGATGCGCTTGATCGCACTCGCTCGTAACCAAGTTTCGTGATGACCTCGAGGATCTCGCTGCAGGTCGGGAACATGCGGCCGCTGGAGCGTTTATAGGCGTCCATCGCTTGCATGAACTCGACTTCAACATCCGTATATTCTCTTTCACAGGTGGTCGGATCAATCTGACGGCGACGAGGCGTCTTGCGACGTTCAACGGCGACAGGGATTTGTGCTGTTCGGCGATCATCCTTAATCTCACGTCGCTCCATCGGGACTACAGGGGACTTACCCGATTTTGCTTTGGCCATGATCGTTACCACACCTGGGGATTTGTGTGCTTTGGGGCGACCTGTCATGCGAGCGACAGGTGAACAAAGAGAGAATCGGCCCTGTGCGCGGCAAACCCTAACGACTAGGGAAGAAATCCAGCTGTAGCGATTGTTCCGTCTACGAAGGGGTTAGGAATTGGTGAAAATGGCCGGTTCGCCGCCACGATCCCCCTCCGGCGAGCT
>JBKJSI010000822.1:0-5800 GCA_046595915.1 Pirellulaceae bacterium | reverse complement strand
TATCATCATTCACCCTCGCATCGTAATTGATTTCGAATGTAGGCGCGAATCGTTATTCACCCCTCGGCGGCCCTGGAAAAAACGCATTGGTGCGGGCTTGGTAGGCCGCGTAATCGGGGCGGCGGTCTTGGATGTTGCTTTCTAGGAGGGTGACGCCGCTGACTCGCATTAAGAGAAACGCCATGAGGGTAGGGCTGAGGATCGTCCAGGCGGCGCCTCCGGCGGTGCAGAGGAGGTAGAGACCCCACCAGATGCAGAAGTCGCCGAAGTAGTTGGGGTGTCTGGTGTAGCGCCAGAGGCCGCGGTCCATCACCTTGCCTTGATTGCGGGGGTCGGCTTTGAAGCGAGTCAGTTGCCAGTCACCGACGCTTTCGAAGAAGAAGCCGGTGGCCCAGAGGAGAATTCCTGCGGCATCGAGCACACTAAACCCATGGAAAACATTCTTCGCGGCGGCGATTTGGAGCGGGAGGGAGATGAACCAGAGGATTGCGCCTTGGAGGAGGAAGACCGTGAAGAGACTGACCCACCAGAAACTGGGTCCATGGTGCGAGCGCATGGCGGCGTAGCGACGGTCTTCCGCGTGCTGCAAATTGCGGCGCAAGAGGTGGAGGGCGAGTCGCAGGCCCCAGATGGTGGTGAGCGTGGTGACGAGCCAGATGCGCCAGGCGACGGGGGCGTTTAGTATGAATGCCACCCAGGCGACGAGGATAAATCCAGCGCCCCAAAAAACGTCGGCGATGGCGGCGTCGCGTTTGGCTAGGCTCACTGCCCAGAGAGCCAGCATGGCGAGCAGGAGCGTTACCAGAGTGACGACGAGCGTCTGGAGGATCATTTCGCTCCCAACATTTCGCTGGCGGCGCCGCAGTGTGAACGCTCGCGAATCGCTTTTGTCGCTGTCGCATGCCTTTGGGGAATGTGATTTCTATTGGTCGCGGCAAACCCATTGAGTTCGGCGGGGTCGCGGCGGCACTGCGGTTTGTCAAACTGCATCTGGACGACGCCGACGTAGCGTTCCTCGAAGCCGGCCTCACAATAGCAAAGGTAATAGTTCCAGAGGCGGATGAATTCCTCGGAATAGCCCATGGCGCGAACGTCCTCAATGCGATCTTGAAACTTGCGTCGCCAATGACGGAGCGTTTCGGCATAGTGTGGAGCGATGTCTTCCATATGAACGAGCCGCATGTCGGTGGTGCGGCCCATTGATTGTTGGATCGAGGCGACCGAGGGGAGGCAGCCGCCGGGGAAGACGTAGCGGCGGATGAAGTCGACCGATTTCAGATACGCGGCGTGATCGCGCTCGGGAATGACAATCGCTTGGAGCGCAAAGGACCCATCGGGCCGCAGCAGCTTGCCGCACTGATCGAAATATTGATCGAGGAAGCGATGGCCAACGGCCTCGATCATCTCAATTGACACCAGCTTGTCATATTGGCCTTCCAGGTCGCGGTAATCTTCCTTGAGTAATCGAATCTGACGCTGCAAACCTTCGGCCTCAATGCGCTGCTGGGCAACGGCGAATTGCTCTTGGGAAATCGTGGTCGTGGTGACATGACAGCCATGATGCTGGGCGGCATGAATCGCAAAGCCGCCCCAACCGGTTCCGATTTCTAGCAAATTGTCGCTTGGCTGAAGCTGCAGCTTGCGGCAGACGCGATCGAATTTCTCATCCGAGGCTTCACGCATCGTCGACTGCGGCGTCGGAAAAATACCGCTCGAGTAAGCCATCGTTTCATCGAGCCAAAGGCGATAGAACTCATTGCCGAGGTCGTAATGGGCGCTGATATTCTGGCGACTGCCAAGGCGGGTGTTGGCGCGGAGCCAGTGATAGAGCCGATGTCCGACGCGTGCGAACCGAGCGAGGCCCCCATCGAGCTTGTAGGCCGACGACCCGTTGCGAACGCAGATCCGCAGCAGGCTAGTGAGGTCATCGCAGTCCCAGTCGCCTCGAAGGTAGGACTCGGCCACGGAAAGCGTGCCGCCCAGCACGGCCTGCCTAAAAAATCGGCTGCGGTGGATGCGCATCGTCGCTTTTAAATCGGCGGGTTCGCCGAGGGTGACCGTCCCGCTTGCTTCCTCCAGCTTGATTTCGCCGCGTCGCAGGTTGCCGAGTTGCTTGGCGATGTAGTTGCGGGCCCAGCCGTCAAGCCAGCTAATGGAATGGCTCAGTGCGCCTGGTGTGGCCTGCGAAGTGGAGAGAGCGAGGCTCATGAAACGACTTTCTGGAGTTGGCGATGATTTGATGAGCGATGAGGGTTTGCGGAAACAGCGGAGGCAGCGCTCATGAGTGGCGCTGGGTGAGGAACATAGGGCGTTTTCTTCCACCAGAGGCGGAACGCCTGCCAGTAAATCCCCGCGAAAATCTGGAATGTCATCAGGGGATAGAGGCAGAGGACGCGGGCGAGCTGAAAGCTAGTGATGGAACGTTTTTCGAGCGTGAGTGTGGCATCGAAATCGGGTTCGGAATCACGAGGCGCATGCGAGTGGTTTTCGATATGCACGACGAGCGATTGAGAGGGCTGGGTCAAATCAAAGGAGTAATCGAAATCCATTCCAAAAAACGGAGAGACATGCAACTCCTTGGTCGCTTCAGCGTGGATTGCATTGCTTTCGGCAGACGACGCCGCGAGGACGTAACAGTGCTTTTCTCCCCACGGCGTGTTGGTGACTTCCGCGACGATCGCCTCGACGGCTTCCCGTTCGTCGAAGCAGTAATAGAGGTTGATCGGATTCATTGCGAAGCCGAAGTAACGCAGGTTCGTGAGCAACCGAATGGGGCCGGTGGGCCGCTTCCCCGTGCGCTGGGCGACCAGCTCGCGAACCAATTCGGCGAGGGGCTGGTTCTCATTGCCGAGATAATCGCGGCGGCGAAACCAAGCGAGATTCGGAAAAGACGCGGACCAAAACCAGCGGCGGCGAAAGAGGGTGGGGAGCTCGCTCAGGTCGAGATAGAGCATGAAGAGGCGCTGCGAGAACGCATGCGAATGCGGGACATAACGCCGATGCCGCACGATCCCTTCGTAGATACAGCTCGCAGGGGAATCACTTTGCGTCACGAAGAAACTCCCTCGCACCAATGCTTGGCGAGTGTTTCGCGTAATTTGCCTCGGGCGATCGATTTGACAACGGCCAGCGCGCTCACGACGCCATCTTCATGAAACCCATTCCGCCAATAGGCGCCGCAATAGGAGGTGCGATTGACGTTTAGAAGTTCGTGATGACGAGCTTGAGCGGTCGCTCGCTGGGTCGTGAAAATGGGGTGGTGGTATTCAATCGTCTTGAGAATGCTTTTGGGGTCGATGCCTTCGATGTCGTTGAGTGTTACGCAGAAGGTGTGCTTCGATTTCAGTCCCTGCAAGATATTCATGTTGTAAGTCACGCTGGGGAGCGTGTCGGCATTGCCCCGAACTCGATAGTTCCAACTCGCCCAGGCGCGACGCGACTTGGGCAGCTGCGTCGCATCGGTATGCAGGACGGCAATGTTCTTGCCGTAAGGAAAAGCGGAAAGCAATTCACGCTCTGTCGCTGTCGCATCGTCGCCCAAGATGCGTAGCGCCTGGTCGCTATGACAGGCGAAGATTACATGGTCAAAGTTTTCGGTTTTGCCGCTGCGGGTCTTGAGAACGACTTGCTCGTGGTCGCGTCGCACTTGGACGATCGGCGTGCGGAGCCGAATACGATCCTTGAAGGACTTGGTGATCGCGCTCACATAGGTCTTCGAGCCACCTTGAACGACGCGCCAAGTCGGGCGTTTCAGCAGATTAATCAGGCCGTGGTTTTGATAGAACTCGATGATGAACTGGATCGGGAACTGCGAAAAGGTACCCAGCGGGCAGGACCAGATCGCGGCGCCCATCGGCAGCAGGTATTGCTCGGAAAATTCTCGCGAGAAGCGATGCTTCTTCAGAAACTCGCCTACGGTCGTCCGCTCCTCTTCGCTACCGCCGAAGTGCCGGGCTAAGCCATTGAACTTGAGGATGTCGGATAGCAGAACGTAGAAGCGGCGGCTGAGCAGGTTGCGGCGCTGGGCGAAAAGGCGATTGAGCGACTCGCCGTTGTATTCGAGCCCGCTGCGGTCATCGCGGACGCTGAAGCTCATCAGCGTTGGTTGTGATGCGACTTCAAGCTCATCGAGCAACGCGATGAAATTCGGATAGGTCCAATCGTTGAAGACGATGAAGCCGGTATCGATCGAGTGTTGCTCATCGCCGATGGCGATTTGATGCGTATGGGTATGGCCGCCAACGTAATCGTTCGCTTCAAAAACCGTGATGTCATGCGTAGGGTTTAGCCGGTAAGCGGCAACCAAGCCGGAAATCCCTGAGCCAACGATCGCAACCTTCATTTGGGGTACCTGGGGCCGCGACTGGACAACTAGCCCGCCCTCGGCTTGAAAACCTCGAAATCGAAAAACGCTCAAATCGTTCACGAGCTAGGCACTATAGGAGGCAATTTTCAAAGGCAAGTCTGCCGCAACAGGAAATTCGGCAAAATGTCCGATTTCCCGGTTTTTGCCCACTTTTTGGGAGCCCCCATGTTCGGCGGGTTACACTGGATGGTGTAAATCGTCGTTAGAGACTAATTTTCGCATGCCAAGCGCCCGATTCGTCCAAAACATCCTCCCCCTTTTCGGTTGACCGCATGGAAACTGGCCCCGATCTCGTCTCCCCCAAACAGGTGTCGCGAGCAATCGGCGTCAGCGAGTCCTCCCTTAAGCGCTGGTGCGATCAGGGTTTGATTGCGACTGTCCGAACGGCCGGCGGTCATCGGAAAATGGCGATCTCCGAGGTGCTGCGGTTCGCGCGGGATCATGGGCAGACGCTCGTTGCGCCGGAAGTGCTTGGTTTGCCGCCGGTTAGCGATCACGCCACGAGTGGGCTGACCGAGGGCGTTGGCCGCCTGGTGGATGCCCTACTCGCCGGCGATGAGCATCGCGCCCGGCGGGTGGTGATCGATCTCTATTTCGCCAAGCACTCGCGGAGTGTGATTTTTGATGAAGTGATCGCGGCCTCGTTTCGCGAGATTGGCGACCGCTGGGCCTGCCATAGCGCGGATGTCTATCAAGAACGCCGCGGCTGCGAAATTGCGATGCGGATTTTGTTCGACTTACGGCGCTTTCAAACGCCGCCTCCCGGTAAATGGATGGCGACGGGCGGCACGATCGAAGGGGATCAATACGCCCTCCCCTCGACGATGGCGGAACTGATTCTGCGGGACGCGGGCTTTCAAGCAACGACGCTGGGCACTTCGATTCCCTTTACTTCATTGATTCGCGCCGTCCACGAGACTCGCCCCAAGCTCTTTTGGCTCAGTGTGTCGCATATCCGCCCTGATCTCGATTTTATCGCCGAGTTTGCCGAGCTATCGAAAGCCTGCAAAACGACTGGGGCGGCACTCGTCGTCGGCGGACGCGCTCTAACGATGGAGCTGCGCCAACGCATGACCTACTCGGCGTTCTGCGACAATATGCAACACCTGGAGGCCTTTGCGATGACGCTCCAGCGGTCGCTCGCCGAGGGAGAAGGAAAGCTTGCCGCGCCGGTATAGTCTGAAAAACGGACTATACCCAGGAACCTTCGATGCTTCCCCTTAAGATCTTTGGAATACTTGCGCCGTGTGTTTTGGCGATCGATTTGCTCTGGCTCGGCGTCGTAGCGAAGGGCTTTTATGCGCAAGAGATGGGCGATCTGCTCAGGAAGAATGGCGAGACGCTCGCTCCTCGCTGGGGCGCGGCGCTGCTCGTTTACTTGCTAATTCCGGCAGGGGTGGTCCTCTTTGTGCGGCCTCACCTCGACGAAAAAGC
>JBKJSI010000499.1:0-17151 GCA_046595915.1 Pirellulaceae bacterium | reverse complement strand
TCTAACCCCTTTTGGGGATGCTAGAGGTTGGACAGCGACCGTAATGGGCTCTAAAATCAGGATTCCCACCTAATCGTCCCGCTAGCTAGATGGTCAGCGGGCTCCCGCCGTATCACCCCGCCAAGCCGAAACTCCAATTCGGCCGTTCTTCGTCGGCACTGGTCGACGAAAGGGAATCGCCTGTGGTTTTTCGAGCCTATTCTTTCTGCCTCATCCTTGCGCTACTGGCTTTTCAATTGCCAGTCATGGCCGATGATACGGCACATGCCGAGCGTGAAAAACAATTCAAAACAGACATCCAGCCGCTCCTGAAAAAACTCTGCTACGACTGCCACGGCGCGACCACCTCGGAAGCGGATCTCTCGCTGGAAAAATTTGAGTCGGCACAGTCGATCTTGGAAGGGCGCAAGACCTGGCTCAAGTCGATCGAGCGAGTCGAAAAAAAGGAAATGCCGCCGAAAGAGGGCGAACAGCCGAGTGATGCCGAACGAGCCAAGCTCACCGAGTTCTTGAAAAACGCGGTGAACGCGATCGATTGCGGCAAGACCGCCGATCCAGGCCGCGTCACTATTCGCCGTCTCAACCGATTCGAATATCAAAACACCATCCGCGATTGGATCGGCCTAACCTACAAACCCGCCGCCGATTTCCCCGGCGACGATGTCGGTTATGGCTTCGACAACATCGGCGACGTCATGTCACTGCCGCCGATCCTCATGGAAAAGTACATGACGGCGGCGGAACTCATCGCTAAAAAAGCAATCGTCACCGAAGGCCTCGATCCTCCAGTAAAGATGGAGTTGCTTGCGACGACATTTCAAAAACCCGCTGGCGCAGCGGACCAAGAAGGCGGCATCGTCACGCTTGCGACCGATGGAACGCTCAAGCATGAAATCGAGTTGCCTTCCGAAGGCACTTACGAAATCAGCGTCATCGCCGCGCAGACCCAAGGCGGCAATGAATCCGCGAAGATGAAGGTCAGTCTCCCCGGCATCGGCGAAAAGGAATTCCAGGTCCGCGCCGCTCGCAATAAAACCGGCGAGTTCAAACAAGAACTCAAGACCAAAGGCGGCAAGCAAACGGTCGAAATCTCTTTCCTCAACGACTTCTACGACCCCAACGCCAAAGACGAACGAAAGCGCGACCGCAACTTGATCGTGCATCGCCTTAAGGTCTCCGGCCCGAAGGAATTCAAAGCGACGACCATTCCCGAAACCCACAAAAAGCTCGTAATCGTTCGACCCAGCAAAGATCTCAACGACTACGAAGCCGCCAAGCAAGTTTGCACTTCCCTTGTCCGGAACGCCTTTCGCCGCCCGCCGCGCGGAGACGAAGTCGACCGCCTGATCCGCATCGTCCAACTCGCACAAGATCAAGGCGAGAACTTCGAAACCGGCGTGCAATATGCACTTCAAGCCGTGCTCATCTCGCCACACTTCTTGTTCCGGATGGAACTCGATCCCGCGCCCGGCGAAGTTCGCTCACTCAGTGACCATGAATTGGCAGTGCGTCTTGCCTACTTTCTCTGGAGCACCGCTCCCGATGCCGAGTTATCGAAACTCGCCGATGAAGGGAAGCTCCACGACAAAGAGATCCTTCGCGGCCAAGTGAAGCGAATGCTCAGCGACGACAAAAGTCATGCGGTGGTCGATAATTTTGCCGCCCAATGGCTTCAGTTGCGGCTCCTTTCCCGCATGAAGCCTGATCAAAAAGCCTACCCCCAATTCTCCGATGCACTCCTCGCCGACATGCGCCGAGAAACGGAGATGCTCTTCGAATTTGTAATGAGCGAGAATCGCCCCGTTTTGGAATTGCTCACCGCCGACTACACCTTCGTGAATGACCGTCTTGCCGATTTGTATGGTATTGAAAACATCAAAGGCGATCAGTTCCGCAAAATCTCCCTCGCCGATTCACCGCGTCGCGGCATCTTGATGCAAAGCAGCATCTTGACCGTCACCAGCAATCCCACCCGCACCTCGCCCGTCAAACGCGGCAGGTGGGTGCTCGACAATCTCCTCAATATGCCCCCGCCGCCCGCCCCGCCCGATGTGCCGCTACTCGACGACGATAATGGCAAGCAGCTCACCGGAACACTTCGTCAGCGAATGGAACAGCATCGTTCAAACCCCACCTGCGCAACATGCCATCAGAAAATGGACCCCCTCGGCTTCGCACTCGAAAACTTCGATGGCATCGGCAAGTGGCGAAAACAGGATGGGGGCGCCGATATTGACGCCTCGGGCGATCTTCCCAGCGGCGAGAAGTTTAGCGGCGCCCGCGAACTGATTGACCTCCTCGTAAAGTCGAAAAAAGAGGAATTCCACCGCTGTGTGAGCGAAAAACTGCTGACATATGCCCTCGGGCGCGGATTGGAATACTATGACCAGTGCGCAATCGATGCGATCATGAAGCAAATGACCGCCGACGAGGGCCGATTCCACACCTTGGTTTACGCCATCGTTGAGTCGGAGCCATTCCAAAAACGGGCATCCAATAAGAAGGAAAACCAATAGCCATGAGCCCAGCCACAAGCCGACTTTCCCGCCGAACGATCCTTCGCGGCCTGGGTGTTGCCATTTCCTTGCCCTGGCTCGAAGCGATGAGCCGCACGAGTGCTCTCGCCGCATCCGCCGCAAAGCCGCCGATGCGACTCGGCTTCTTCTTCGTGCCCAACGGCATGCACATGCAGCACTTCAAGCCGAAGTCGGAAGGAGCCAATTTTGAAC
This sequence comes from Pirellulaceae bacterium, assembly GCA_046595915.1. Taxonomy (GTDB): domain Bacteria; phylum Planctomycetota; class Planctomycetia; order Pirellulales; family Pirellulaceae; genus JBKJSI01. Next base: position 14,422 of record JBKJSI010000499.1, on the reverse strand, counting down.
TCGGTCCAATCTTGGAGCCGCTCGCACGATTTAAGTCAGAAATGACTGTCATCACCAACACGGCCCTCGACGGCGGCCGCGCCAAAGGCGATGGGCCCGGCGACCATGCACGTTCTGCCGCCTCCTTCCTCACCGGCGCTCATCCCAAAAAGACCGCCGGCGCTGATATCAAAAATGGCCAATCTGTCGACCAACTCGCAGCCGAGAAAATTGGCAAAGTAACCAAGCTCCCCTCGCTAGAACTCGGCCTCGTTCCCAGCACCCCAGCAGGCGGCTGCGACTCGGGCTATAGCTGCGCTTACAGTTCCAACATTTCGTGGCGAACCGAAACCTCGCCCATGGCAAAAGAAACTCAGCCGCTCGCAGTATTCGATCGTCTCTTCGGGAACCAGCAAGCCGATCAAGAAACCGTTTCCAAAAGTAAACGCGACCAACTGAAAAAGAGTGTCCTCGATTTCGCCATGGCCGACGCCAAAGATCTCGAAGGCAAACTTGGCGTCGCCGACAAGCGCAAGCTCGATGAATATCTCTACGCCGTCCGCGACATCGAGCGCCGCGTCAACACCTTCGCAAAGGAAGGCGGCGAGACAGTCGTTCCTTACGACCGCCCCATCAGCTCTCCGCGCGATATGACGCACCACATGCGACTCATGTTTGACCTTCTCGCCCTTGCCTACCAAACCGACACCACTCGTGTTGCCACGTTCATGCTCGCCGACGACGGCGACAACCGCGGCTACCCCTTCATCGGCGTCAACGAAGGCCATCACGATCTCTCGCATCACGGCAACAGCGAAGAGAAGCACGCCAAGATCTCTAAGATCAATCAGTTCCACATCTCGCAATACGCCTACTTCATCGAAAAGCTCGCCGCCACCCGCGAAGGCGACGGCACCCTGCTCGACAACTGCATGCTCATGTACGGCGCCGGCCTCGGCGATGGGAACCGTCACAACCACGACGACCTGCCGATTTTCCTCATGGGCAAAGGCGCCGGAGCCATCAAACCCGGCCGCCACATCGCCAACCAAAAAGAAGTTCCGCTAACAAACCTCTACCGCTACATGCTCAACTCAATCGGTGCTTCAGTAGATAACTACAGCGACAGTACAGGCGTGATGACGGAAGTGGCGGGGTAATACATGGCCTCTAAGTCGTGACAATGTAGAATGGCAGTAGGAGGATAGATAAATGCCCCTACGCGATCATTTTCATGCCCCGCTCGCGGACTCTCGCCGCTGGGAAGGCGTCCATGGCGGTTGGCCGATGGTGATCGTCCAGCAACTCTTGCCGCAGCTGCCTGCAGGGTATTACGCCGAACCGCGAGTTCGACTCAGTGTGAACTTCGAAGTCGACGTCGGGGCTTCGGAGACTCACCGCCTAGCCGACTCCTCGGGAGGTATCGCGACTGCGCCATTGATCGCGCCCCAGCCAACTTTTACCTCAGAAGCCGACATTGCAGAATTCGACGAATACGAAGTGCAGATATTCGATGATCGTCAGAAACTCGTTGCGGCAATTGAGATCGTGAGCCCTGGCAATAAGGACCGTCCCGAAGCTCGAAGTGCGTTCCCAGGCAAAGTCGCATCACTATTGCGCAGGGGCGTCTGCACTTCGATCGTTGATCTAGTCACCGAGCGGCATTTCAACCTCTACAGCGATGCGCTCGATGTGATTGGCTTAGCAGACACAACGCTAAAGGAACCTAAGCCAGCAATCTACGCTGCAACGTTGCGAAAACGCGGGGCAGCAAAGCAAAACGCCCCGCGCAGGGCGATCGTCGATACATGGTTCTTTCCACTAACAGTCGGCCAGCCGCTTCCTTCAATCCCGCTGTGGCTCGATGACAATCTCTTTCGAACCATTGATCTTGAAAGCAGTTACGAAGAAACTTGCCGGACCCTGCGCATCGCTTAGCGCCATAAAAAGAGGCGTATTGAAAAAGTCTTCAACCGCGCATGTCGGCACGTAGAACTAAGGCAACCGCTTCCCCGCCAAAAACTCCCAAATCTCATCATTCACCTCCGGCCATCCATGCCCCAAACCAGGGAGCATCCGAAACTCCACCGGATGCCCATCGCGTTTGAAGGCATCATGCGCCGTGCGAACCATCGACGGCGGCACTTGTTGATCTGCTGAACCAACCAAAAAAAGAACCGGGCATTTGTACTTCGTGTTTAGCGGCGCCTCATCCAGCGGGTGAGGCATCCACCCACAACAACAACAAACCGTCGCCGCAATTCGCTCACTACACTTCGCCGTCAGCAAGTTCGCCATCGCCCCGCCCTGCGATACGCCAACAACATAGACTCGCTTCGAATCTGCCCCATGCCCTTTCGCCATCTCATCACACATCGCCTCAAAGAATCGCAGATCGTTGTCAATGTAAGTCGGATTCTCTTCCGGTATCGAAGGCGGCCAATTGAGCAGCCGGCCCTGAAGATAGACCAGCAAAAAACCCTTCTCCGCCGCCAGTCGATCAAGATCCGAGTAAACAGCCATCTCCTCCGTCGTATCAAGCGCCCCATGCAGCGCGAAGACGACTGGCAGATTTTGCGTGCCACGAACCGAATCAGGAATCACCAGCCGATACCTTCGCTCAACTCCCTCGACCACCGTCGACTCGTTCGAGATAGTAACGGGAAGCCGCCAAAAATATTCTTTGGCTACCCAAAAACCGATCACCATCGCCGCAACAAAGGCAACCAACGCCAACAACGGCACAACACGCTTCGAACCGCGATTCTTAGGGCTACGTGATTTTGTCGCGGCAACAGTCATTCAGGATTTATAACCGCGCCCGCGATCAGCCGCATTCGTCAGGACATTTACGGCGTTGGTCGCGCAATTGCCTGGACTTTTGATGCTCGACTTCATTTCACTTTGGAGTGTAAACTGGAGCAACTGAACAGCCACCACTCCCCACTTCCTCTGTGCAGTCCCTTGTGTAGAAGCCAGGGCCGCTCCGTCGCAATGAGTTCCAACGCCATCCATTCCGATTTCTCGACTGCCCAAAGCCTCGCCACTGCGATTGCCGATAGCGGACTCGTAACCAAAGAAGATCTGGCCCCATGCCTGACCGCATCGAACGATAACCTGCAAACTTTTGCAAACGCATTGACGACTCAAGGCCTGGTTACTCCATTTCAACTCGCAGCGTTAACCGAAGGCCGCGCAAGCTCCCTCCGCATCGGCAACTACGACATCCTCGACCGCCTCGGCGCCGGCGGCATGGGAACCGTCTTCAAAGCCCGCCACCGCCGCATGAAGCGAATCGTCGCGCTCAAGGTTCTCGCCGCCAATCTTTCAGGAAACCCGCTCTTCGTTAAACGCTTCCAGCGCGAAGTCGAAACGATCGCCGCGCTGGGGCATCCCAATGTCGTGATGGCCTACGATGCTGACGAAGCCGATGTCGGCCATTTTCTCGTCATGGAATTCGTCAACGGCGCCGACCTGGCAGGGTGCGTTGATCGCGACGGACCATTCCCACTCGCCCGCGCCGTCGATTGCATCTTGCAGTCCGCAAAAGGACTCGCCTACGCCCATTCGCAAGCGATCATTCACCGCGACATCAAGCCGCACAATTTGCTCCGCGACCAAAATGGAGTCGTCAAAGTCACCGACCTCGGCCTGGCGCGACTTAACCATGGGTCCGATGGCCCAGCGGAAGGCGCCGACGTCACCATGGCGGGCGGCGCCATCGGCACCGTCGACTACATGCCCCCCGAACAGGCCGTCGACGCCACCACGATCGATCACCGCGCCGACATCTACAGCCTCGGCTGCACGCTCTATTACCTGCTCATCGGCAAAGCGCCCTTTAGCGGGCCCACACTAATGTCGATCTTGCTAAAGCACCGCGAAGGCGAAATCCCCAAGCTCAGCGCCATCCGCTCCGATGTACCCCCGGCGTTAGATGACCTTTTCCGTCGCATGCTCGCCAAAACACCAGAGACGCGCGTCCAGCAAATGTCAGACGTAGTGTGCGAGCTAACCGCCATCGCCGCGACGCTCACACCAACCGATTCGCCATTGGCCAACTCATCCTCGACGATGGATATGCCAACCGGCCTCAGCGCGCTAACCGACACGACTTTTGCAACCAAAGCCCCCTCCGAACTCACCTACTCTGCGGGAACAATCGGCTCGCCCATTTCCGTTCTCATCGTGGAACCCTCCCGAGTCCAAGCTTCGATCATCCGAAACTACTTAGAAGAGCACTCACTCTCTGTAGTTGGCGCCGTGACCGATGGCGCAAGCGCAATCAAAGCCGTCCGCGAATTGCATCCGCGAGTCGTGATATCCTCCATGCATCTCAAAGACATCAACGGCGTCGAGCTAGCGCAGCAAATCCGCTCTGAAATCAAAGTCGACGCGCCCGGCTTCGTGCTCATCACCAGCGAAGCCGATGAAACCGAATCGGGCTCGCTCAGCAAACTCAACCGCGTCCTCCAACTCGCCAAACCCTTTTCCGCCAATCAAATGATCGAGGCCCTCAACTTGGTGACCGGCGCATCCATGCCGCTCCATCTCGCCGCCTCGCCATCGATGCTCAAACCCGTCCCAACCGGCAAAAAGGATCGCGGCGAGCTAAAGGTCTTAATCGCCGACGACAGCGGCGTCGCCAGAACCCTCGTCCGCACCGTGCTCCAGAGCCTTGGTTTCAGGCACTTTCTCGAGGTCCCCGACGGGGCTCATGCGATCGCGATGGCGGCCCAAGAAAGTTGCGATCTGATCGTCACCGACTACAATATGCCTCTAATGGACGGTCGGGCGCTGGTCAGCTATTTGAAGCAAAATCCAGCCACCGCCGCACTACCAATCTTGATGGTGACCACCGAAGCTGAGCCGAAGATCCTCGATCCCGTGCGAAAACTAGGTGTCGTCGCCATCATCGAAAAAGCATTTCCGGCGAATGTCGTAGGTCCGTTGCTCGATACCTTATTCGGGCCGCTAGAGACCTAGTTCAGGCGCACTTTTTTTATTTTGTATGCCAAGGAGGGAGCAACAGCAGCGGCTTCATTCCAATCCGCTGCGAGCAGGACGAACGAGTCGAATATGTCGAATTCTGACATCCTCCGCGAGTTCCTGCTGGAGACGCACGAGAATCTAGGCCTACTCGATTCCGATCTGATCACACTCGAGAAGAATCCCACCGAAAAGAGCACGCTGGCCCAAGTCTTTCGCACTCTGCACAGCGTCAAAGGCACCGCGGGCTTCATGGGCCTCGTGAAGCTGCAAGCGGTCGCCCACTCCGCCGAAAGTCTGTTAAGCAAACTCCGCTCCGGCGAATTGCGATTCAATCCACCCATCGCCACAGCGCTGCTCGCCGTCGTCGACGCCATCCGCGAAATGCTTGCCAGCATCGAGACTGCGGGCAACGAGGGCGAAGGCGAATACTCAGCCCTCATCGCCGAAGTAGATCGCCTCCGCGAAGCACCGCAAGGCGCTCCCGCAATTGCACCTGCACCTGCTCCCCCTGCGGCGCCAATCCGAATCATCGAATCGCCGCCAGTTCCAGCAAAGCCACTTGGCTTACCGCCGCCAGCGCCCCCAGTCCTTCATCCCCCTGCGCCTACGGCCGCACTGCCATCATCAGAGACGACGATTTTTTTTAGACCGCCGGAGCCCCCTCCCGAGCCGAAGTCGATCAACGTCACCGATTCAAATATCCGCGTCGATGTCAGCTTGCTCGACAAGCTGATGACGCTCGTCGGCGAACTCGTCTTAGCTCGCAATCAAATTCTGCAGTACAGCACCTCGCATGAAGACGACGGCTTCCTCGGCGCAGTGCAGCGACTCAATCTGCTGACGACCGACTTGCAAGCCAGCGTCATGAAGACGCGGATGCAGCCGATCGGAAATGTGCTTAATAAATTCCCGCGCGTCGTCCGCGACCTGGCCATCGCCTGCGGCAAAAAAGTCAATTTCGAGATGGAAGGACAAGATACCGAACTCGACAAGACCCTCATCGAAGCGATTCGCGACCCGCTCACCCACATGGTTCGCAACGCAATCGGTCATGGCATCGAAACACCCGAAATTCGCAAATCGCGAGGCAAACCGGAAGAAGGGCGCCTCCGAATGCTCGCCTTCCATGAAGGCGGCAAAGTCATCATCGAGATCACCGACGACGGTGGCGGGATCGATGTTGATCGAGTCCGTGATAAAGCCCTCAGCGCCATGCTCGTCACGCCCGAGGCTGTCGCCCGAATGTCTCGACAGGAAATTCTGAGGCTGATTTTCCTCCCCGGTTTCTCCACCACCGACCGAGTCACCCAATTCTCCGGGCGCGGCGTCGGAATGGACGTCGTCCGCACCAATATCGAAAAAATCGGCGGCACAGTCGACATCGAAAGCCCGCCCGGCCGTGGAACGACCATCCGCACAAAGATCCCCCTCACTTTGGCGATCATTCCCGCCCTGATCATCGTCAGCGGCGGCCAGCGATACGCTATTCCGCAAGTCAGTTTGCTGGAGCTCGTCCGTCTCGATCCTGAGCAAGCCAAGACCGGCATCGAGAGAATGCATGGCGCGCCCGTCTATCGACTTCGCGGCGACCTATTGCCCCTCGTTTTCCTCGACGAACAACTAAAAATCGCCGCCGGTCGTCCGCCCGAAGGCGATGTGAACATCATCGTCGTTCAAGCCGACGATCGCCCCTTCGGCTTAGTGGTCGACGCAATTCGCGACACCGAAGAAATCGTCGTCAAACCGCTTCAAAAGCAACTCAAAGGAATCTCCGTCTTCGCGGGCGCAGCGATCATGGGCGACGGCCGCGTCGCGCTCGTTCTCGATGTGCTCGGATTAGCCCAGCGAGCCAGCGTCATCTCCGGCGCCAAGAGTCGTTCCCTTTCAGATCATGAACGCCCCGCCGCGCCAGTCGCGAGCGACGCCCAAGCGATCCTGCTCTTCGCCCCCAGCGAAGGCGGTCGCATGGCGATGCCGCTCGCTCTCGTATCGCGGCTCGAAGAACTTCCCCGCGCGTCGATCGAAAGCCTCGGCGAAAAGCGTGTCGTCCAATATCGCGGCGAAATTCTCCCGCTGATTGATGTCTCGCAGGAACTAGAGTTCCTCAGCCAAGGCACGAGAAGTCACAATCGTCGTTTCGATGAAGCAACTGAGATTGTTCCCATCATTGTCTACTCACTGGGAACGCACCGCGTTGGGCTGATCGTCGAAAAAATTCTCGACATTGTCCACGATTCCGTAACCGAGCGAAGCCGCGCCAACCGCCTAGGCGTGCTTTTCACGGCGGTTGTCCAGGAAAAGGTCACCGAGTTTATCGACGTCGCCGCCCTGGTGCGTAGCGTATCCACCGACACTCCTCAATTTACCAACTAAGAAGGTGATCGCGCCGCAAGGTGCGAAGGCCATGAGCGAATCCCATCAATACTGCACCTTCTACTTGGGCGACCATTGTTTTGGGCTCGATGTATTAAAAGTGCAAGAGATCATTCGCTCCCAGCCGCTCACCACCGTTCCACTCGCACATCCCGTCGTGCGCGGCCTGATCAATTTGCGCGGTCAAATCGTCACCGCGATCGACCTCCGAAAGCGCCTCGAAATGCCCGCTGCAGCGGATGACTTTGAGCCAGTCAACATTGTCGTCCAAACCGATGATGGCGCCGTAAGCCTCCTCGTAGACGAAATCGGCGACGTGCTCGAAATGAACGAAAGCCAATTCGAGCGCCCGCCAGAAACACTACAAGGCGCTTCCCGCGACCTAATCCAAGGCGCCTACAAACTTCCCGATCGTCTAGTCGTCATCCTCGACCCAGATCTCATCCTATCCCTTCCAGCTGGGCGAACCTGACATGTCATTCAACAAACGAATGCTTGTTCAAGGCATTGTACTTCGGGCGCCACTGCTGGCTTGCCCAGCAGTGCGAAGGTCGAACTAACTCAACCCACATTTGCACCTCCGACAAATCCCCAATCAACTCAAAACAAATCTCCCACATCGTCATCGTCCAACCTGAGTAGACATCCCATGAAGACCACCAAAAAGCCCGCCGCGAAAACAACCACTGCAAGGACAATCGCAACGAAGAAGCCCGCAGCAAAGGTACTGGTTGCCAAAAAGGCTCCCCGTGCGACCAAGCCGTCATCGACTGAATGGCTAAAAATGTCCGCCGCATCGCTCGACAGCGTGCAGGCCAACATCATGATCGCCAATCTCGATTTCGCGATCATCTACGTCAACGCCAGTGCCTTGCAGACACTGGGCAAGATCGCCAGCGATATTCGTTTAGCGTTCGGCGTCGACGTCGACGACATTCTCGGTTCATCGATTCACACTTTTCAAAAAGACGCCGAGCGCATCGAGAAAATCCTCAGCAATTCCCAATCGTTGCCATATCAGACCGAGTTCTCATTCGGCGCCGTAACTCTCCAGGCGCGAATCAACAGCATTCCCGATGCGAAGGGCAAAGCGCAAGGCTATATCGTAGCCTGGGAAGATATCACCTATCGCCAGCGGCTCGAACTCGACTACGTCGGACAAATCGATGCAATCCAACGCTCACAAGCCGTCATCGAATTCGACATGAATGGAGTGGTCCTGAATGCCAATGAAATGTTCCTCAAGATGGTTGGCTACACGTTGCCCGAACTAAAGGGCAAGCAGCATAGCCAATTTGTCGAAGAGTCGATTCGCAACGGACCCGAGTATCGCGAGATGTGGCAGCGCCTCAATCGCGGCGAATCGATCTCAGGCGAGTTTCGCCGAATCGCTAAAGGCGGACGCGAGATTTATATCCAAGGCGTCTACAGCCCCATTCTCGACAAGAATGGCAAGCCCTTTAAAGTCGTCAAGTACGCCTCCGATGTCACAGAAGCAAGACTCCAAAACGCCGACCACGAGGGACAAGTCGCAGCCATTGGTCGAGTGCAGGCCGTGGTGGAATTCACAGTCGATGGCACGATCACCAAAGCGAACCACAACTTCCTCGAAGCGATGGGTTACCGGCTAGACGAAGTCCAAGGCCGCCATCACAGCATGTTTGTCGACTCGACCTATGCAGGCAGCGCCAACTATCGCAAATTCTGGAGCGATCTTGCGACCGGACGCCAACAATCGGGCCGCTTCCGCCGTGTGGGTAAGGGTGGAGAAGAAGTCTGGATCGAAGGTTCTTACTTTCCCATTCTTGACTACGCCGGCAGAGTATTCAAAGTCGTGAAGTACGCCACGAACATCACCCAGCTCAAACAAGTGGAAGCAGCACTCGAAAACACCGTGCAATCCTTGGCCAGCGCGGCGCAAGAATTGACCGCCGTCAGTCAGCAAATGGCTTCGAACTCCGAAGAGACCGCCGCCCAAGCGAATGTCGTCTCCGCGGCCGCCGAGCAAGTGAGCCGCAACGTCGGAACCGTCGCCAGCGCCGCCGAAGAGATGGGCGCAAGCATTAAGGAGATCGCCAAAAACGCCAACGAGGCCGCCCGCGTCGCCACGACCGCCGTCAAAGTCGCCGAAAAGACGAACGCCACGGTGATGAAGCTCGGAGAGAGCAGCGCCGAAATCGGCAACGTCATCAAGGTGATCACTTCAATCGCCCAACAGACGAACTTGCTCGCGCTCAACGCCACCATCGAAGCCGCCCGCGCAGGGGAAGCCGGCAAGGGCTTTGCTGTCGTCGCCAATGAAGTCAAAGAACTCGCCAAACAGACCGCGAAAGCCACCGAGGATATCGGTCGCAAAATCGAAGCGATCCAAAGCGATACCAAAGGCGCTGTCGTCGCGATCGGCCAAATTGGAACCATCATCGGCCAAATCAATGATATTCAAAGCACGATCGCCAGCGCCGTGGAAGAGCAAACGGCCACCACCTCCGAAATCTCACGCAACGTCAACGAAGCCGCACTCGGAAGCCGCGAAATCGCCCAAAATGTCATGGGAGTCGCCCAGGCCGCTCGCAGCACCACCGAAGGAGCAGCGAATACCAAGGCCTCCGCAGAGGATCTCGCGCAATTGGCAGTCGCCTTGCAGCACTTGGTAACCAAACTAGAAGGCAAGTAAGCAGCCCGCGAGTTTCTTCTTGCGCCAAGCGGAAACCAGGGGCCGTGGCATTGGGTACTCCCAAATCCATGAGGAACCATGGCAGGCCGTAACCGATTAGAAACAAGAAATAGGTCATTGCCGAATACAACAAGGAGGGCTGAAGGGGCTGTATGATAGTGTTATGAAAGCAAGAGGGACCAAGGACCGAAGGTGCGTTCAACACGCCAACCGGTTTGTGTTCGCAACAAGGCTCGTGCGAATTCAAGAGAGAAGCTTGCACCGTAGGAACATGAGCAAACCATGACCAATCCCATCCAAGAAAACATCGCCCGCGTCACCCGCCGCCAATTCTTCGGCGGCGCTGCCAGCGGCCTAGGCGTCGCCGCACTCAGCTCCCTCCTCGGCGCCGACGCCGCGCGCGGCGCTGAAGATGCCGGCGCGCTCGCCCTCCCTGGCCTTCCCCACTTCGCCCCGAAGGCCAAGCGCGTCGTCGTCCTCTGGCAAGGCGGCGGCTGTTCGCATCTTGATCTCTTCGACGACAAGCCAATGATGCGCGACATGAAGGGCCAAGACATCCCCGACTCCGTCCGAGGCACGACGCGCCTGTCGACAATGTCGAGCGGCTATGGCAAATGGCCCATTCAGCCCGCTATCAAGCCGCACAAAGCCTACGGCAAGTCGGGCATGGTCCTCAGCGAAATGCTCCCCAACATCGGCAGCATCGCTGACGACATCACGCTCGTTCGCAGCATGCACACCGAGGCCGTCAATCACGCGCCCGGCGTCACGCTCTTCATGACAGGCGCACAAGTCCCCGGCCGCCCCAGCATGGGCGCCTGGCTCACCTACGGCCTTGGCAGCGAATCGCAAAATCTTCCCGCCTTCGTCGTTATGACCAGCAGCGACAAAGGCAAAACGTGCGGCCAGCTCTTCTTCGATTACTACTGGGGCAGCGGGTTCCTGCCCAGCCGCTACCAAGGCGTCCGCTTTCGCAACACCGGCGACCTCGTCCCCTATCTCGCCAATCCCCAAGGCGTCAGTCCCGCCGCCCGCCGCGCCATGCTGGATGACATCGCCGCCATGAACGCCGCGCACCTGGCCGATTACGGCGATCCTGAAATTGATACTCGCATCGCCCAATACGAAATGGCCTTCCGCATGCAATCGAGCATGCCCGAACTGGTCGATTTCACGAGCGAATCCAAATCCACCATTGAACGCTACGGCCCCGACGCACTCACCAAGGGCAGCTTCGCCAACAACTGCCTCGTCGCCCGCCGCCTGCTCGAACGCGGCACGCGGTTCGTGCAACTCATGCACTCCGGCTGGGACCAGCACAGCAATCTTTTCACGCAGCTCGAAATGCAGTGCAAAGACACCGACGCACCCGCTGCGGCACTCGTTCAAGACCTCAAAGATCGCGGGATGCTCGACGACACCCTCGTCGTCTGGGCCTGCGAGTTCGGGCGCACCCCCTTCGGCCAGGGCGACCCCAAAAACCCGATCGGTCGCGACCACTTCGGCAAAGCCTTCAGTTGGTGGCTAGCCGGGGGAGGCGTCAAAGGCGGCCATGTCCACGGTTCGACCGACGACTTCGCTTGGAACATCACCGCGGACGGCGTCCACATGCACGACATGCAAGCCACGATCCTGCACCTCTGCGGCATCGACCACACCCGCCTCAATTTTCGATATCAAGGGCGGCAGTACCGGCTGACGGATGTCCACGGTGAAGTGGTCAAGGGCATCCTGGCGTAGGGCGCGGCCCTAAGTTGCGGTGTGATGTGCGGCGGTGATGAAAAAAGGCTTGTTTTCCCAAACTTGTAGTCTTGCAGTCTTGCGCGCACTCAAGGGGTGCGCAAGTTTGCGCGCAAGATAGGGCAGCAAGCCTCCCTAAGCGGCGCAGCTCTCCCGATTTGACTACAGAACGGTCGTCTGTCTGATTGTTGGCCGCGGGCGACTTGATTTCAATGAATTCTCCAAGATTTCTTGCGCCCGCGCGAACAAACTCTGAGGTTCGCGCATCTATCTTTTCACACGCGGGCGGAAGTCCCGCGGTCCTTTAGGAATTCAGGCTATGTCCGCTCGCAATTGGCATCCCGAACACCGTTATGAACGTGATACCGCGTCCGCGATCGGCTGCGGCGAGGAACGTTTTGCGCGGAATTATCCGCGGCGCCGGTGACCCTGCAAGCTTTGCGGCTCAAAAAGAGCACACCAAGGCCGGGCGTCACCAAGACGCCCGGCCTTTTTCGTGCGCATTTCACAGAGTCGCTTTACCGCGGGCAGGTAGCTGAGATGGCTTAGCGCCTGGCTGAAGACCAGGAGAGGAGGATTCGAGCGCCTCCCTGCCCACTGATTCTGCGCGCACACGGCGTAAATGTGTGCCGCTGCTGGCTCGTCCAGCAGTGCCCAACTGTTGTCATGGCGCGTTCGGCTTCTGGTGAGGCCGCCAGTCTTTCAAGCTGGCCAGATGGGTTCAATCCCCATACGCGTCAATTGAAGAAGTGTTCATTAGTCATTAGTCGCTAGTGACTAATGACTAATTGAAATCAAGGAGTTATCCCATGCGACTCGATCAATCCAAACGCTTCGGCGCCTATTTTCGGGCCCGTGGTGTAACGGCAGCATTCCTGGCTTTTAACCAGGTAGGTGAGGGTTCGAATCCCTCCGGTCCCACTTGAAGAGTGTCGCCTTACGCTCCGCGAAAGAGCGCAACTTTCGCGGAGCGAAAGGCGACAAACATCGCGCCCATGATGTAGCGGCAGCCTGTCGCCTTGCCATGGCGGAAGTGCGGGTTCGACTCCCGCTGGGCGCTCTGAACAAAATCGATTGCGGTGTGGCTGAACGGTAAGGCCGCTCCCTGTTAAGGAGATGCATGTTGGTTCGACTCCAACCGCCGCAGCTGAAATCAAGAAACTGCCCCGTGGTCCATCGGCAACGACTTCTGGCCTACACCCAGAAAAGGATGGTTCGATTCCATCCGGGGCAACTGAAAAACGAAATTGTCTCCGTGGAGCAGCCCGGAGTGCTCGCCGCCCTGTCACGGCGGAGATCGGGGGTTCAAATCCCCTCGGGGACGCTTTGAAAGTTCCTTTGAAGAGTCGTGTCCCTCATGGCTGGCTGTAAACCAGTCGTCTTGAAACTTTGAGGTGGGCGGACGAGAGGTTCAATTCCTTCACGACTCAATTGACGCCGGTGAGCGAGGTCTCAGCGCGGTCTCATAAGCCGCGCCCGTCAGGCGCGACTCCTGAACCGGCAATTTTACAACTCGGGCTGCTCGTCTAACGGGAAGACATCTGGCTTGCAACCAGAAAACCGGGGTTCGATTCCTCGGCGGTCCACTGCCAATTCGCCTTGATAGTGAAATGGACATCATGCCTCGCTTCGAACGAGGCGTTCCGGGTTCGAGTCCTGGTCAAGGTACTTGGAGTTAGCAGGGATGAACACAGATGAACGCAGATAAATGCAACGCACAAAGTGGTTTTGCGCATCAAAACCTAGCGTGTCATTTTTTCATCCGCGAATTGTCATCTGTGTTTATCTGTGTTCATCCCTGCTATTCCGAATTACGCGAGCATGCTCCTGGGAGAGCACGCGGCCTCCAAAACCGCTTCACGGGGTTCGAATCCTCGCGCTCGTGCTTGGTACTACGCGCAATCGAAATTCGATCCGAAGGAAGGCGATTACGGTTTGCCGTTTTTGATGCAATAAAGCCGAGCGGAGGTACGGATCAGGAGGCAATCTCCGGCGATGGCGGGCGTGGCCATGCACATGTCGTCTTCGGCGAGCGCGTTGGTGTGCAGGACTTCAAATTGGTCTGCGGCTTTGAGGACGAAGGTCACACCATCCTCGTTCAGAAAAAATACTTTACCGTTGTAAGCCCATGGCGACGAAGTGAACGCGCGACCATTGGGCAAACGCTGCTGCCCGAAGATTTCTTTGCCGTCACTGGCGGCAAAACAGCGGACAATGCCCGCGTCGTAAAGAACATAGAGCCGCTCGTCGTAAATCAGCGTCGAAGGGTTATAGGGACCGGCCTTGGGCTGCGACCAAGCGATGAACTCGTTGGAGGTCTGGCCATCCTTCAGCGAAATGTCTCCGGCCGCGCCGGGGCGTATGGCGTAGATTGGTTTGGTTTGATCGAGCACGTACCCCGAACTGATATAGAGCAGGCCTTTGTGCTCGTAGGGGGTGGCAATCGTGATGCTCGACATGCGCGAGAGTGACCAGAGGAGTTTGCCGTCGAGATCATAGGAGCGGATCTTGCCGGTACCGGGCGTGACGATCTCGGTGCGCTGCACGTTTTGCCAGATGAAGGGTGTCGCCCAGTTACTTTTCTCATCGCGAGCCGTGCGCCAAACCTCTTTGCCCGTTTTCGAGTCGAGCGCGAGCAGGTAAGAGTCTTCATTGTTGTCGTTG
>JBKJSI010000274.1:0-7947 GCA_046595915.1 Pirellulaceae bacterium | reverse complement strand
CTCCGAAATGCGAAAAGCCAGCAGTCGCGGAGCGACTGCGCTACGTAGCCGCTGTCGCTCCGCGACGCGAGCTTTTTCAGTGAGCTATTGTTGCGATTCCGCAGCGCCGATCGTCAGCCAGAGCACTGCCATGCGGACGGCGAGACCGTTGGTTACCTGTTCCAGAATCACAGAGTGCGATCCATCGGCCACATCGGGGGTGATCTCGACGCCGCGGTTAATGGGGCCAGGCGCCATGATGAGGATGTTGGATTTCGCCTTTTTCATTCGGGCGCGATTCATGGCATAAAGGAATGCGTATTCGCGAACGCTCGGGAAAGGACGTGTGTATTGACGCTCGAATTGGATGCGGAGCAGATTGAGCACATCGCAGCGCGGCAAGATCGCATCGAGATTGTGGGCGACTTCGACGCCAAACTTTTCCCAGGACTTCGATACCAGCGTCGAGGGGCCGCAGACGATGACATGGGCGCCGAGTTTTTGTAGGCCCCAGATGTTGGACCTTGCGGTGCGACTATGAGCAATGTCGCCAACGAGCGCGACCGTCAGTCCTTCGAGTGATCCGCGGTTTTCGCGAATCGTCATGATGTCGAGGAGGCCCTGCGTTGGATGTTCATGCGCGCCATCGCCAGCGTTGATCACGCAGCAATTGACCGTTTCGGCCAGTAGGTGCGGCGTGCCAGGAGTTTGATGTCGGACGACCATCGCGTCGACATTCATCGCCTCGATGTTTTTGGCGGTGTCGGTGAAAGTCTCGCCCTTGGAGACGCTACTGCCGGATTGGGAAAACTCGATGGTGTCGGCGCCGAGTCGTTTGGCGGCGAGGGAAAAGCTAGTGCGGGTGCGGGTGGAGTTTTCGAAGAAGAGATTGGCTACGGTTTTGCCGGTGAGCAGTGATAGCTTGTTGCGACAGCCTTGGGTTTGTTCTTTAAGGGTCGCGGCCGTGTCTAAAATGGCGACGATCTCTTCGCGGGTAAGCGATTCGAGTTCGAGTAAATAGGGCCGTTTCCAGCAAACTGGGCGCGCAGGCGCATCGACGATTGAAGTGGACATGGTTTCGCTCCAGTGACGCGGGAAGAGCAGCGCGCATCGCCCGATCTAGGGCGGCAACGGGGGCGAGAAAGCGATTTCCTCTCTCCCAATCTTAACAAGGTCGTCCGCGCCCGCAATGAGCCGCTGCTAGCATTCTGGAGTGGAAATTTCCTCCATTTTCCATGAATCTGCTCATGCTGCTGCCGCCGATCGCCGAAAACAGGGGCAAGTTAGATCTGGCGGTCTGGGAAGACTCTGCCGGCGCACCGACTTCCGAAATTTTGGAACCCAACGAATTCAACTCGGTGCGTCTGTCACGGCCAATCTTGTTGGCCAACGAACTTGCGAAAAACGCCAGCAAAGGAATGCTCCCTTGAGCCAACTGGAAAGGAACTCGAATAGCGCCCGCCGGATACTTGCGGCGCTACTCTTCGCGCTATTGCCGCTAGCCGCCAGCGGTTGCTCGGTCATGCCCGTCTCGATCGGCACGTTTACGACGGCCTTCGATGGCTGGATTCCGTCCGGTGGGCGTAAGCTTTCCGAAGATGAGCCTCGCTTCCATGTTGAGCTACGGCCTTCTATGGGCGGCAAGGTTCGCAAGACCTTCCCGCTTGATCGCGAGTTAGTTGTGCAAGATGCGCTGGATCTCGCGCGTGCGACGAGCCGCTTTGCGAAAATGAACGTTTACATTTACCGCACGGACGAATCAGGGAAGAAGGTGAAGTTCGGCGCAGATTTCGATGCCGCCAAACGGCGGATGAAGTATGAGACCGACTATGCAGTCCACGCCGGGGACACGATTGTCGTCGAGGAAGATACCAGCAATGCGCTTACGGATTCCATCGACCGAATGACTGGCCTCAAGAAGAGCAGTCGATAGCCCTTTGACTTACAGCACTGCCGCAGGTTTAGCATCGACTTTTGGCTCGGCGGCCGCTTCGCGATTTCGTTCGATCGACGTCAATTCACGCTGCAAGATGTCGAGCATCGTCTTAAAGAACACCACGATCATCGGCCCCACAAAGATGCCGATCGGGCCCATGACCTGCACGCCGCCGAGCACGCTGAGCAGCGCCAATAGCGGGTGCAAATTGGAAGTTCCTGAGAGAACGAGCGGCTTAATGATATTGTCCGAAGTCGAGACAATTCCGGCGCCATAAACGGCGAGAATGATCGCGGCGACATGTCGATCTTCGTAGAGAAACAGCCAAAGTGCAGCGGGAACCCAAACGGTTGCAGCACCGACAAAGGGCACCATGGCGAAGACGGTTGTTAAGAGCATCAAGAGGAACACTGAATTCAGTCCGGCGAGCCAAAAGCCGAAGCCGGCAAGCAGACCTTGAACCACGGCGGCAAGAAGTGTTGCCGTCACAACAGCGCGGCAAATGCTGTCGAATTCCACTAATAACTCGCGTTCGTAGGTGTCATCGAGCGGTGAAAGCCGCATGAGCGTCGTCAGCATCGCCGGTCCTTCTGCAAAGAAGAAGTAGACCGCAATGATCATAATCACGCCCCCCAAAATGATCTTGAAGCCATAGGCAGCCAGATCGCCGGTCACGCTCACGATCCAGTTGCTGTCGCCAAGGATGTACTTTTGCGCTAGCGCTCTTAGCTGTTCGTTGCTGGGATTTGCTAACTGTTTTGCCGCGCCCAAATAGGGGCCGCCTAATAGCTTCTCTTTGAAAGTGACGAACTCTGCCAGCGATTTTTCTAATAACATGATCCCGTCAAATTCTTCTTTTTGAAGAACTGCGGCCTCTAAGCGCGGCGACTCTTCCGCATCGATCTGGGATTCCTGATTACCCTCGCCTGCTTTTTCTTCCTTTTCAACGGCTGGAGCTTCTGAAGGCGCGGTGGCTGGGTTTTTGTCTTCCTTTTTTGCTAGTTGCTGCACGGTTTCTAGAACCGCCTTCAAATCCTCAGACTTTACTTTCAGAGGAAGTTCCCCTTGTGGCGGTTTTTCATCGCGAACGACAATCTGGCGATTCAGCGCGGTGAGGGAGGTGTGCAATTTGCCCGCCATCGAATTCCAGCGCGGACCACCTGGCTGCGACTGCAGCTTCTCAAGTTCATCAAATTCGGCTTCGATTTCTCGCAGTTCTGTCGGGAAGGGATAGTCGAGCCCGAGTCGTCCGCGAAGTTTGTCGATCTTCTCTTGGATATTGGAGACATTCACTTTGGTGGCGATCGAAATGCCTTCTAACGTGGCCATCGTGATCACCCATCCAGCCGGCACCAACACGATGAGTAACATCGAAAGGGTGGTAAGGAGCGCCGCCGTCTTTTGGCGTCCCTTGCATTTGAGCAGCATCCAGTGGTGGAGCGGATGGAAAACTACGGCGAGCATCACCGCCAAGAAAAGCGGCAGCAGGAACATCGCCATGACTTGATAAAAGACGATGCCCAAGAGCACGATAATGCCAATCAGCACCCAAAACGAAATCATCCGCGACATTTAGCTGCTCCGCTTCCTGCAAACCAAGGCGACCTAATCCAAAGCTCGGCGCTGCCCCGCCGGCCCTCCCTCAAAAACGCCCATTTTAGGGACGCTTTCGCATTGTTGGGTGGCGACGGGCGATTCGCAAGTCAGCTTGACGCCTGCGGCCAGCCAAGGGACGATCGACCCGTCATTTTCATCCAAGGGCCCCTGATTTGTCGTCCGACGAGCATAGCGTCGCTATTTCCCCTGCATCGCGCAGTTGGCGGAAGAAATGGTTGATTTGGGGATTTCAAATCCTGATCACCCTAGCTGTGCTCGCTTTTGTTGCACGGCAGCTACTAGTCGCCTTCGGGGAACTACAGGCTCGCAAAGTCTCGCTCACCGAAATCCATTGGCAGTGGCTCCTCCTTGGAGGTGTGCTCTACCTTGCGTCGCTGATTCCTGCCGCCGGTTTTTGGCGTCGGGCTCTGATCGGCTTGGGAAACTCGCCGAGTGTTTGGCGTTCTTATCGGGCGTTCTTGATTGGCGGCGTTGGGAAGTACGTCCCCGGCAAGGCAGCAGTCGTATTCCTGCGAACAGTGCTAGTCGCTGGCCCCAACTGCTCGGCCGCATCAGCCGGCGTCGCGGTGTTTATCGAGACGCTCACGATGATGGGAGTCGGCGGGTTCCTCGCGGCAATCGTCGTCACCCTTCTTTTCCGCGAGCACTGGCTTATCGCCGCACTGTCTGCAGCGCTGGCTGTCGGCGTCATTGTGCCGACCGTTCCGCGAGTCACCCGCAAAATTGCACAGGTGATTCGCCTGCAAAAATTGAGCGGCGATATTATGCAACGGCTGGAGGGATGGAATGCTTCCCTCATCGTGCGCGGCTGGTTGCTCGAATCGGCGAACTGGATTTTGCAAACGCTCTCGGTTTGGGTGTGCCTTCGCGCACTTCCGGCTTCGTTCTTTGAAAGCCCCGAGCAATTGGCAGCCGCGCACAGTCTTTCACATGCTTTTCCCCTCCTGCTCGTCTCGACTGCAGTCTCCACGGTCGTTGGGTTTTTGCTGTTGATTCCAGCGGGCCTGGGGGTGCGAGAGATCTTGGTGCTCAATATGCTTGCGCCGGCGATTGGGCATCCTGCTGCGACGACGGTCTCCGTATTGTCGCGGGTGGTGATGATTCTCGTGGATGTACTAACCGCCGCCGTGCTGTACCCTATTCCTAGCCGGGACATTGCCAGAAGCAGTCTGACGCCAGAAAAGGCGATTTCGTAACCCTTTGGAATCACTCCGCCTCATGCTCTCGTTTGTTATCCCTGCGATCAATGAAGCGCCTTCGCTGGAGACGCTGCGCCAAGAGATTACCGAAGCCGCGACCCTCGTCGGCCAAGATTATGAAATGATTTTTATCGATGATGGCTCCAAGGATGACACTTGGGCGACGATCAAATCGATGTCGGAAGCTGATACGCATGTGCGGGGCATTCGCTTCCGCCGCAACTTTGGCAAGGCGGCGGCGCTGACGGCTGGTTTTGAAGCGAGTCGTGGCGATATTGTTTTTACGCTCGACGCTGACCTTCAAGATGATCCTCGCGAAATCCCAAAATTCCTCGAAAAACTCAATGCCGGCGCGGATGTAATTAGCGGTTGGAAAAAGAAACGCTACGACCCTTGGCACAAGGTCGGGCCATCGCGCGTTTTTAACTGGCTTGTCGGCAGGCTCACCGGCGTCAAACTCCATGACCACAACTGTGGCTTCAAGTGCTATCGGCGGGATGTGATTGAAGAAGTTCAAATCCATGGTGAGCTCCATCGCTTTGTTCCTGTTCTCGCCGCATCGCAGGGATTCAAAATCGACGAGGTGGAAGTAAACCATCGACCGCGCAAGTTTGGTTCGTCCAACTATGGTGTGACACGGATTGTCAAAGGGTTGCTCGATCTGCTGACGGTGCTTTTTCTCACGAGTTACCGACAGCGCCCGCAGCATTTGCTGGGGGCCTTTGGGCTCATTAGCTTCTTCATCGGAACCGCAGGGGTTATCTACCTGGCGATCTATTGGATCGTTAAGAACTACTTTGGATACACAACATGGCCAGACGTGCATGAGCGGCCGATTTTGCATTATGCGATTGCGCTGTTGCTGCTCGGCGGTCAATTTATTGCGATCGGCATTCTCGCGGAACTCATCACCGCAACGCTGGGTCGCGACGCGCCCCAGTTTTCTGTTCGCGAGCGAACCGGCGCATGAACGCGATTCTTAAACTGCATTGGACACGCTGGTTGCTCCTAGCGGTTTGCGCAATCAATATTGCGCGCGTTCTCACGGTTCATACATTCGTCAGTAAGAAGCCGACGCCCTTTCTCAGCGCGAATGATCGCAGCAGATGGTCCACCATTCGCTCGCTCGGCGATGACAACACCTTTGTTCTTGACGCCGTGATCTTTAGCCCCAAGACCGGCAAGCGCGATCCCAAGTGGTATTCGATTGATCTCGTGAAGCACCGCTCGACGGACGGCAAGGAGCACTACTTTTCCAGCAAGCCAACGCTGATGCCCATCTTGCTCGCGGGGCTCTACAAGTTCATCGCATGGATCACATCGTGGCGGCTGGCAACCGATACCTTCGCTGTCTCTCAGGTCATGCTGCTACTCGTTAATGTGCTTCCTTGGTACTGGCTCTGCTGGCGGATGCTGAAATGGGTTGAAGAGGAAACGAACGATCCTTTCGCCCGGGGCTGCCTGGCGGTGATCGCGATTGCCGGAACGTTTTTGACGACGTTCGTCGTGACGCTGAACAATCATCTCCATGGCGCGGTGGGACTGGTGGTGCTTATCGATCAAGCCCGCCTCGCTGCAAAAACGGGCGGCAAACTGAGCCATTTTCTTGGTGCTGGACTGGGTGCGGGATTTCTGGCGATCAATGAACTGCCGGCCCTCAGCGCGATCACACTTACCGGCGCATTGCTTCTTTACTTTGACTGGAAGAAGACGCTCCTTGGTTACTTACCGCCGATTTTGGTCTTTGCCGTCGCTGCGATTGGCAGCAACTACTTTGTTCACGGGTCTTGGAAGACTCCCTATGCGCACCGAAAAGATGGACCGGTCATAACGCACTTTTTCAGCGCTCACTCCGATACGCATGAAGATCAAATCGGAGACAACCTCCGTGATGCCGCCAAAGCGTCCGGAATCGAACTCTCTGAGAAAGCTAATATATCTCCGCGCGCAACTGGTGGGTGGGTGGTATGGGATCCGAAGTCTCAGCTTCGCTTCGCAGTGCGGTTAAGGCCTCAAGGCGAGCATTTGGAGTATGAGCTTCGCGAGTGGGACAACTGGTATGACTACGAAGGTTCGTATTGGCTGCCTGGCGTCAAAAAAGGTGTTGATCTTGGCGAACCATCGATCGCCCGTTATGCGTTCCATTGCCTGATCGGGCACTACGGAATTTTTTCGCTAACGCCCTTCTGGCTTTGCTCCGTTCTTGGTGCGGGGCTGTGGCTCGCCGACTCTTCGCGCGAGCGAAAGTTACTTGCGGGCTCGATCGTGATGGTGACGCTAGTCTGCGTGACGTTTTACATCTTTCGTCCGCTTGAAGATCGAAACTACGGCGGCGTTTCCTGCGGGTTTCGCTGGGTGTTTTGGCTTATCCCTGCCTGGCTGTTGCTGGCGATTCCTGGCGCTGAAAAGCTCTCCAAATCGACCTTCGGCCGCACACTTCTCGTAATCTTGATCGGCGTTTCGATCTTTTTCGCCTGGTACAACTACGCCAATCCCTGGTCTCAATCGTGGGTCTACCAGCAAGTCGTCCCGCGCGGGTAGATTGTCGCTTCCATTTCTCTCCATCCTCCCGCGATCGAGGCTGTTTCCATGAAAGCGCAAGACGTTCTCAAAACCACGCTCAAAATCACCAACATGGCGCTGCATAGCTATTTGGGCGATCTCTCCGATGCCGACTTGCTGACCCGCCCAGGCAAGGAATGCAATCACATCGCCTGGCAACTCGGACATTTGATTGCCTCCAACACGCAAATGCTGGAAGGCGTCGCGCCGGGCATGGCGCCGAAGCTGCCCGAGGGATTCGACAAGTCGTACAGCAAGGAAATGACTTCGGTGAACGATCCGGCAAAGTTTCACACGAAGCAAGAATACCTCGATCTGTTCGCCAAACTCGACGCCGCCACACTAGCCGCGCTCGACAAAGTCACTGAAGCGGACCTCGATAAGCCGGCGCCCGAAAGCCTCCGCGAGTGGTTCCCGACCGTCGGCGATGTTTACGTGCTGGTCGTTTGCCACTCGCTCATGCACGCCGGCCAATGGGTGCCTGTTCGCCGCATGTTGGGCAAACCAGTCGTGATCTAGTAAAAGGCATTTTTGGGCTGAAAAACCGCCCTCCCACGATGAGCGTCTATTCGCCTAGAATTCCCCGGAAGACCGATTGAGTCTCCGGGAGCGGAAAATGAAAGAGACACTGACGGAATATGGCGCCAAGATTGA
>JBKJSI010000240.1:0-11086 GCA_046595915.1 Pirellulaceae bacterium | reverse complement strand
GCGGTGTTGGCTTCGTCGCGAATGGGGTAATAGGGAATGCGCGATTCGTTGTAGTCTTGCGGAAACTCGCGGGTGATCACGCTCTTGGCAAGGCTCGATTTGCCTTCAAAGTGTTTGTGTTCGGTGATGCGGGTGTAGGGAACGTCGCGGTCGGTGTAATTGACGATCGCGTTGCCTTGATAGTCGCCGCTGACGATTTCTTGTTCAAATCGCAAGGAGCGATATTCGAGCGGGCCGAAGCGATAATCGTAGAATTCGTCGATCTTGCCCGTGAAAACCATTTTGGTAGCGGAGCTTTTGAGCTCGGCGGCGTGCGCGAAGTAGTCGACACCGGTTTCGATTTCGATTAAGCGGTGATCGAGCAGGTTTTCGAAGAGCCGGGTGTAGCCGCCGACCGGGATGCCTTCGTAAATATCGTCGAAGTAGCGATCGTTGTAGGTAAGGCGAATGGGAATGCGGCGCACGATCGAAGCGGGTAAGTCTTTGGGGTCGCGGTTCCACTGTTTGGCGGTGTAGCCCTGAATGAAGGTCTCATAAAGCTCGCGGCCGACTTGAGAGAGCATCCATTCCTCGCAGTTGCGCGGTGAGGCACAGGGGATGCGTTCGCGGGCGATGCGCGCCTCGGCTTCGGCGGGCGAAGTGACGCCCCAGAGCTGATGGCAGGTCATCAGGTTGATGGGAAAGGAATAGAGCTTGCCGCGATGATTGACGGCGGTGCGGTGGGTGTACCGATGGAATTCGGCGAAGCGATTGACGAAATTCCAGACCCGCGTGCTGCTGGTGTGAAAGATGTGTGGCCCATACTCGTGAACATTGATGCCTTCGATTTCACGCGTAAAGCAATTTCCGCCAATGTGGTCGCGGCGATCGACGATGAGGATGCTGCGACCGGCTTCGGCGACGCATCTTGCGAAGACCGCGCCAAAAAGGCCACACCCGACGATTACATAATCGAAAGCCATAACGAGCAATCCATGCCGACTCGATCAAAAGCCACTCCCCCTACTTGAGGGGTCGATGACGCTCAAGGGTACTGGAAATCCGCTGTTGAAGTCCACACGAGTTTCGGTGCGTTTTCGGCGTACTTCTCGTTAAATGACTATTGGCCCAGAGCGGAGGATGCCGCCAAACAAGCGTTTGTATTGTCGCCGGGACGTGCCTGGGAAAATGGACATTCACTTTGCATTATCAAAAAGCGCTCTTTTCACGAGCCCGCCGGTGCTATCAATTATTCGCTAGCAACGCGCTCCACCGCGTACTGAAACCCTGGGAGCAATCGCATGGCTCGTCCCACCTCTGACTTACCTACTTCTACTGAGTTAGTTGTCCTCAACTATATCTATGCCAATGGGCCATCGCTCGTCGGCGAAGTTTGGAAGAATGATCCTCGAGGGAAACGGCGCGCATACACTTCAGTGATGAGCCTAATGTCAGTGATGTATGAAAAAGGATTTCTTGACCGGAAGACGGAGAAGCGAGCGTATCGCTATTCGGCGAAGCTCACACAGGCGGAGGTGCGCAAGCGCATTCTCGATTATGCGCTCAACCAAGGCTTCGCCGGGTCGACGGCTGACTTACTAAAGACGCTTGCCGAGATTGGTAAGTTTAGTGAGGCCGATGTTGCGGCCGCCAAGGGTTTTGGCGACCAAATCAAACCGCGAGGCAAATCGAAGAAGTAGTTCACTTCGATTCCCTTAATCGCCGATCCCTTAATCACCGAGTACATAAGAAAAGATCAGCGGCGCGATGATCGAGGCGTCGGAGTTGATCATGAATCTTGGCGACGTTGGGTCGAGTTTGTGCCAAGTGATTTTTTCGTTCGGCACGGCGCCGGAGTAGCTGCCATAGCTCGTCGTGGAATCGGAGATTTGGCAGAAGTAGGACCAATAGGGAACGTCCTTCTCCAGGTCTTGAATGATGCAAGGGACGGCGCAGATGGCGAAGTCGCCTGCGATGCCGCCGGCGATTTGGAAGAAGCCGATCGGCTGCTTGGCGCTTTCTTCTAAGTACCAGCGGATGAGATGTTCCATTTGCTCGGTGCCGCTCTTGATCACGCCGTGATGCGCGATGCTGCCATCGTAAACGCGGGCGGAGAAAATATTGCCGAGCGTCGAGTCTTCGAAGCCGGGGCAATAGATTGGAATCTTTGCTTCGTGGGCAGCGAGCACCCAGGAATCTTTCGGGTCGATTTGATAGTGCGGTTGTAAACGGCCCTCGTCGAATAGTCGCATAAAGTATTGATAGGAGAAGTAACGTTCCTTCTTCTGCGCCGCTTCGGACCAGTATTCGAGCAGGTTCTTTTCGAGGTAGCGAATCGCGGTTTCAGGGATACAAGTGTCGGTGACGCGGTTGTATCCCTCGTCGCGGAGGCGGACTTCATCGTCCGTTGAAAGGGCTCGCCAATCAGCGATGACGCGATACTCGTCGTGCGACACCAAATTGAAAATATCTTCTTCAAAATTGGCGGCGGTGCAGCTGATGGCATGTACTTGCCCGGCGCGGATCATTTGGGCGAGCGTAATGCCGAGTTCCGCCGTGCTCATCGCGCCTGCCAGGGCGATGAGCATCTTCCCGCCCTCGGCCGTGAACTTTTTGTACGCCTTCGCGGCCTCGAGGGTCTCGCGGGCGTTAAAGTGGCGGAAATTTCGCTCCATGAAGGCGGTGACGGACATTTTCAGCTGGGCTCCGGACGGAAACAAAGGGCGATATCTTTGGAGAGGCGAGTTTATCGCACCCCACCCAAAATCGCGACCCGGCAAGGGCATGATTTACCCCTGTTTTCGCGCCTAAAACGCTTTGGTTTAAGATGGAGAATGCCGCCAGGCGAGAATCGGCGGTCTGGGCGGTGTTGTGAGTTCGCCATCGGCTGCTAGCAAATCTGCGGCATTAGGATAACGCTTTGAATCCACCATCTCCCATTCCCTTACTCGCCACGCTCTCACCGAAGGACTCCGCGTTCGCGGTGAAATTCGTTGATGCGGCGCTCAAGGCTGCGCTGGAATATGGTGCGAGCGATGTCCACTTTCACCCGGTCCGAGATGGCCTAGAAGTTCGCTGGCGACTCGATGGTGTTCTTCAGCCGCTGGGTGTTTTCCCGCGAGGTGAATCGACCGACGTCGTCGCGCGGCTCAAGGTGCTGGCGGATTTACTGACTTACCAATCTGACTTGCCACAGGAAGGACGCATTCGACAAGCGCCGGCGGGAAAGGAAATGCGAGTTAGCACTTTTCCCACTTTGCATGGCGAGCGGGCCGTCGTACGCATCTTCGCTGGGCAAACGCAGCATCGCATCACGGAGTTGGGATTAAGCCCGGCCATCGCGACTTCTCTTCGAGCACAACTCTCGGCGTCGGGCGGCGCGATTATTATTTCCGGTCCGGCGGGAAGTGGCAAAACGACAACGGCTTGTGCTTGCCTTCGAGAGATCGTGGCGACTTCCGCCGGGCAACGCTCGATTGTTTCGCTGGAAGATCCGGTCGAGGTCGCACTCGATGGCGTTTCGCAGTCGCAGGTCAATCCTCAAACCGGGTTTACTTTCGACTCGGGACTGAAATCGCTCTTGCGACAAGATCCCGAGGTGATTTTTGTGGGTGAGATTCGCGACCAGATTACCTCTCGGCTGGTGATGCAAGCAGCGCTGACCGGTCACTTGGTGATTACGACCTTTCACGCAGGAAGCGCCGCCGGAGCGCTTTCGCGGCTGCTCGATTGGCGGATCGAGCCATACCAGCTTCGCAGCGGAATCCTCTCGATCCTCAGTCAACGGCTTATTCGGCGGCTTTGTGATTGCGCCAAATCGATCGATGGCCAAGTCCAAATCGAAGGAACGGCGCTCTCGAACGCACGAGCGCCAGTCGGCTGCGAAAAATGCGCCGGCACCGGCTATCGAGGACGGATGCTCCTGGCGGAGTGGCTCGACCTCACCGCTCCCGGCGCCGCCAATCTCGTTTCGGCCAATGACCGTTCCCAGATGGAGAGCCTGGCCGTGGGACAGGGAATGACGACCATTCGGGAAAATGGCCTCTCGGCGGTGACTCATGGCTGGACGAGCCCTGCAGAGCTTTTACGCGCAATCGGCAACTAACCCATCATTGCCTTGAGACGAGAGTGGTGTTGGGGCAAGCGTCTGTCGGGTAAATCGTCTAAAATCCCGCCGCTTTATTTTCGCAAACGAATTGTCTCGCTGGTCAACTTGTTAAGCCATGTCCATTCCCTCGAACTCCTCCGATGCTATTCGCTCCCGCGGGGCGATTCTTGCCTTAGGGGAGATTGAATGCCTGGCCAACGAAATGTCCGCGTTGATGAAGATGGGAGTGCCCCTGGCCTCGGGCTTACGGGAACTGGCGCCGGGGATGCGCGGTAACCTCTCCAGTTTTACCGCCAAGTTGGCCCGCACGCTGGAATCAGGCAAAGACCTTTCCGCCGCACTGCATGAAGAACGCGCTCGGCTGCCGCATTTCTTCAAAGCGGTAGTCGACGCGGGCATCCGTTCAGGCGATCCGGCAGTCGCGCTCAAATCGATCGCCGAAACAGCCCGCCGAATCGATGAACATCGCAGAGTGGAGTTCCACGCGTTTTTTTATCCCATGTTAGTAGGGATCGTTGCGCTCTCGCTGATCTGCCTCTCGCTTCTGCGAATCCTTCCTTGGCACATCAGTCTCTATACGTCCGAAGGCGCGCCGATTCCTTGGCCGCTTACCTGGGCCAATGTCCTCGCTGACGGATTGCGAGCGTTGGGCTGGACTTTGCCCTTAATGATTATCGCCATTGTCGTCCTTTTTTGGTTGCGCCCGATTGCTTGGCGCGCTACCCGCACTTCTGGAAATTGGCTCGGCGTAGGAGCATTCCCAACTCAGCGCAATATCGTGGCCTGCGGGCGTTGGTCTTCGATGCTCGAAGTACTGGGGTTATTACTAAAGCGTCAAGTGCCACTCCATGAATCTCTGACTCTCGCCGCCAGCGTGGCGCTACCACAATCGCACCAAGCCAAGATCGAACAACTAGCGCAGCGGCTTCGAGCAGGACAACGCCTTGCGGAGACCGATCTTGTCGCCGCAGGATTTCCCCGCGCCATCGCCTCGGGCTTAGGAACGCCCCGCAAAACCGAAGCGATGAAGCAAGTCTTAAGGCAACTTGAAACCGAATACCGCTGGCGGGCACATGATCTGCGCCGGCGCTTTAATGGACCTTGGCTCAACACGATTACGATTTGTATCGCGGGCGCCTTCGTTTTGGCCTACTTGGTGATTGCGATCCTGCCCGTGGTGCAAGTTTATTTCGACGTCGTCAACAATAATATCAACTAAGCAAATCCACTAAATCGTATGCCGGAATATTACTACGAAGCACTGGAGTCGACTGGCGCGGTTGCCCGCGGGACGCTCGACGCAGATTCGGAGACCGATGCCGCGTCCCAGCTCGCGGCATGCGAGTTGACTCCGCAACGACTTAGTTCGACTTCGCAAAACTCCTCAGAAATCGCCACTTCCACTGAAGCGCCGCCAAGCGAAATTCGGGAAACACTTCGCGTTCTTGAGCAAGCGACGCTCAATTTTCGATTGCGCGGCGAAATTCGGGGATTTCTTGCGCAAACGACAATGGCTACGCCTCCCAATAAGGAAGCTAACTTCTTGAGTGCGTTACTTACACACTGCCGTCGAGTGGGTGATCCATTGACTGCGCTGGGGCCGCTAATCGAGTTTGAGCGTGACCTCACTCGCGTCAAAACCGATTCCTCGGGGCGATTTATCTACGCCTACGCGCTCTTGGTTTTTGCCTCCTGCCTCTTCACTGCGACCGACTATTTTGTCGGCGAATCCTTTCGCACGATGTTTCGAGAATTTGAACTTCGCTTACCGCGCATGACCCTGCTCATGCTCAATATAGGGCCCGCCTTTTGGGGCATGACTTTCGCTCTGATCGTCGCTCCCATCTTTATCTTCGTGGCGAGAATGCTTTGCTGGAATCAATTCGCCTTTGATCGTGGGCTCGATTCGATCCTCCTCTGGGGGCCTTGGCGGCGCTGGCGTTATTCCGCCCAGGCGCTCGCCTACCTCGGCTCCTCACTCAAGTCAGGCTTGCCGTTGCCTCAAGCTTGTGAAGTCGCGGCCGATGCGCTTCCTCGCCCCTTCAATACCTGGCAATTGCGAGAGCTCGGTCACCGTATCGAAGAGGGGGCGACGCTTGAATCAGCCTGCGCGACAGCGAAGGTGCATTCAATGGTAATGCCCTTTTTGCTTGCCAGTGAACGTCACAACGATCTACCTGCGGGATGCATGACGGCCGCGCGACTACTGCTGGAGCGTTGCCGACGGCGGCGGATGTTCTTTGCAGGCTTTATCGAATCATTCGCGATGGTGTTCGTGATGGTCACCGCACTCGCCATGTTTGCGAGTTACCTGTTACCTATGTTCGGCCTGATCACCAATCTTTCGAAGTAGCGTCATTTCCCATGAACACGGTCATCGTTTGCGTCGGACTATTCCTGATCGGCGCCGCGCTGCATCTGAGCCGGACCTTCTGGTTCGCGGATGTGCGCGAGCAAACGCGCGATAGTTCGATGGGCGATGCACTCAAGCTGCTCGCGTTCCACACTCAGTTCGCCGCGATCATTCTCTTTCTCTACTTTGCCATGGGGCTCCTGGCCTTGATCGCCGCTGCGATCATGCTTGGAGCGCTCGCCGAAGCGGTCTGGCGGCACTCGATTCAAGAGCGGCGAACGCTCGCTTGGGTCTTTGCGTCCGCGACGCAGCATCAAGTGCCGATGACCGAGTCACTGGTCGCCTACTACAACTCGGAGGATGTCCGCCGCTCTTCCAAAGGGATGCGGCTAATCTCGCTGCTTAGCTTGGGAATGCCACTGCACCTCGCACTGCAAGGCGCGGGAATTCGACTTACTCCAGGCCTACGATTGGCCACGGCGCAGGGTGTCACGCTCGGAGCGCTCCCTGAGCGGCTCGCCCGCGCGATTTCCGAGGAAGAGGAATTCGAGGAGGATCTGAGCAGGATCAATCAGAAAATCGGCTACAGTGCGACGGTGCTCTTCACGATGAGCGCGGCCCTGTTGATGACGACGGGGCTCATGATTTTCATTGTTCCGACGCTGGAAAAAATGGCGGAAGAATTTGATCTTAAACTGCCAGCGATCGCACTCTTGGCGATGGCCATTGCTCGCGGCGCGGTTTACTACCAAGTATTTTCATTCTTCCTGTTAGTTTGCATCGTGGCCACTCCGGTGACAGCCATCATGGTCGCCTTGCATCAGTTTGGCTTTTATCTCTGGGATTACCCGATCGTCGTGCGGTTCTTTTCCGCATTTGATCGCGCCCGGCTCTATCGCACGCTTGCCATCTCCATTCGTCGCCGCGAGTCGATGTTGGCGGTGCTCGATCAACTCGGCATTTTCTTTCCTCGCGGCTTTATGCGTGAGCGTATTCGGCGCGCCCGAAATCGATTTGTCAGCGGCGAAACCTGGATCGCGGCGCTTAGCGCCGAGCGCCTGATTCCCCGCGCGGATCGAGGCATTCTCGAATCGGCCCAGCGAAATGGCGACATTGCCTGGTCGCTCGAAGAGCTCGCGACCATCCGCAGCCAGCGACAAATTCAACGGTTAGAGTCCTTGGTGACCATGGTGAATACACTGATGGTGCTCGGGCTCGGGCTCTTTGTCTTTCTTTACGGCGGGATGATCTATATCACCATCGCCATGCTGATAGGAAACTTGCGATGATGCGTCGAGGCGGAATTCTCATAGAGGCCGTAGTAGCGATGATGCTCTTGTCGCTGCTGACGCTATCGACGGGGAAAGCATTGTCGCTGATGAATCGGCAATCAAGATTTTTGTCGCAGCGCGCCGTGGCGCTGCAGGAGTGCCATATCGCTCTAGCCAAAGTTGCCGAAATCAAAGCCACTCAGTGGAACGCCGAGAAGCTTGCGACGATAACGCTGCCCGCCGAGGCCGCTGAGACATTGCCCGATGGCGCCCTCAAAGTCACTCAGCAGACTTCTGTTGACGGCGAAGAGGGAAGCCGTCTCCGCGCGGCAGTGACTTGGCGTCCTGCACCGGGAGCCGATCCCGCAAGCGTCGAGCTTTCCATCTGGCGATTCGATTTGCCGGCAACCGGCCCCACTCAGGGAGCCGCCCCATGAAAAAGTCGCGTCGCTCCGGTACGACACTAATTGAAACCGTCGTATTAGGAACCCTCGTTTCGCTAACGCTAACCACGATGAGCATGTTCACGCACTTGCTGCTCAAATCGTCACACCAAATTGCCGATCGAGGGCAAGTGCGTTCGGCGGTCGCCCGGCTTCAAGAGCACTTTGACCGCGATTCCGCCAATGCCCCCTTCGTCGCAACGCGATCCGATAGTGGCGAGACCATTTGGCGATCCGTTTTGGCCGATGCAAAACGAGTCGAGTATCGCACTGCATTGCGAACAGTCGACCGCCATGTGCTTGACTCCGCGGGCCAAGTGCAGCAGCGCGATCAATTTCGGTTGCCACCCACTTATCGATTTGCGCCCTCCAATGAAGCAAGCGGCGATGTCGCTATCGAGATCAAAGTCGAACAACAGCAAGCGATTGAGTCCCAAGGTGATTCACCTTGGCATCCGACGGGGCTCCGAATTGTGGTGACCTCCAATCGTGCCGAGCTCGACTTGGAGAAACAACCATGAACAATGTTTCCCTTTGCCGAACGAGCATTTCGGTCAATCGCCAACGACTTCCTCGCAGAAGAGCTCGTCGCGCCATCGTTCTCGCGGTGGTTCTCGCGGGAATGGTCTTGCTCCTCTTGATGCTCGGCGGGATGGCGCGACGTGTCCTGATCGAACATAAAGCGATCGACGCTCGCGAAAGGTCTTTGCAAGCCGATTGGCTCCTCTGGTCTGCCGAAAATCGAGCGGCTGCGACGCTCGCCCGCGACAAAAGCGCGCCGCAGGACTGGAACCTCGCGCTGAGTGCATCCGAATCGGGAAAATCGATCACTGCTCGGGTTCTAGAAACAGCGGACAAATCTCCCGCCGGCAAAGCTCAATATCGCATTGAACTCATTTGGACCACCCCTCAGGGCGTCAAAATTGAACGCTCAAGTCTCATCGAACACTCAGCATCCCCCGCGAAAGGCGCCCCATGAGCCACTCCACTTACCCTCGCCACATCTCAATGAGTCGCCAAGTTCGCAATCGCGGATTTACCCTCGTTGAGCTGCTAGTGGTCATCGCGATCATCGGCGTGCTCGTCTCGCTCCTCTTGCCAGCCGTTCAGGCGGCGCGCGAAGCAGCACGGCGGCTCTCCTGCCAAAATAATGTCACTCAACTTCTGCTCGCAGTGCAGAACTATGAAAGCGCTTACCGCGCCTACCCCGCCGGCACGATCGAGCCGAAGGGGCCGATCCTCCATCGCCCCGTCGGATTTCACCACAACTGGATTAGTGCGGTGCTACCCTTCGTCGAGCAATCGGCTGTTTTCCGAAATATTGATTTCACGACCGGCGTCTATTCGCCGCCTAATTTCGCGGTGCGGAAGCTCACTTTGCCTCTGCTCACCTGTCCATCAGTCTGGTCGAACAATGTCGCTGGTTCTGTTTACGCGGGCTGCCACGGCGATCAAGATGTCGCCATCGATGAGAATTCTACCGGTGCGTTCATTCTCAATCGCCGCTTGCGGTACGACGATTTCAAAGATGGCTCAGCTTCGACGCTTTTCATGGCCGAGAAATGGTGTGATTCCTATGATCTCGGTTGGATGTCAGGAACTCGCGCAACTCTCCGCAATACAGGTCTTCCGATTACGACGCGGCTCAGTGGAATTAGCCGACCGATGGGCGCCTTGCCGGGGATGCCCGAATGGTCGCCCGACGGCCAGCCTCTGCTGCCCCCCTTCGACAAGACCGAGTCTTGGACTGGGCTCTCGCGCGGCGGCGATGGCGATTGGAGTAAGTCGCTCCCTGGCGGCGGCGGCGCGGCCCCAATCGGCGGATTTCATGCCAATCACACCGCAGGCTCGCTCGCCGGCTTCGGCGACGGGCGCGTCACCGTTCTCGCCCCCAACATCGCCCTTTCGGTGCTGCAAAAACTCGCCCATCGCGAAGATGGCCAACTCGTAAGTCCGGAGGGCTGGAATGAATAAGCCCAAGCGAAAACGCCGCTCCGCTTACACGTTAATCGAGTTCATGTTCGTCGCCATGTTCGTGGGAGTTCTTGTCTCGTTGCTTTTGCCTGCGGTGCAAGCGGCCAGAGAAGCCGGGCGGCGTTGGCAGTGCTCGCTCCAACTGCAAAACCTGATCATCGCCGTCCACCACTACGAGTTGCAGCAGTCGCGCCTTCCCTCCGGCGTCGTCGACAAAGTGGGACCGATCCGCCAAGCGCCAGTCGGTTATCACCACAACTGGATTTCCGCTATTCTGCCTTACATGGAAGAGAAGAATCTCCATGCGGCAATCGATTTCTCCGCCGGCGTTTACGATCCGCCCAACTTGACCGCGCGCCAAATGGTGCTTCCCATGTTGATCTGCCCCAGCGTGGGTAGCTCAAGCTCAACCGGCCCCTACACGAGCTACGCGGGTAACTATCACCACAAGTCCGTGCCGATCGACGTCAACAACACCGGGGTCTTCTTCCTCAACAGCCGCCTGCGGCAAGATGACATTCTCGATGGCACAAGCAACACGATTTATCTCATGGAAAAGCCAATCGACGATCTCGATTTCGGTTGGATGTCGGGGACTTTCGCTTCCCTCCGTACCGGAGAGGGTATGACTCGCGCGAGTGGCGCCCCCTCACGCCGCCCGCTCCCTGGGATGCCCGATTACCGCCAACCGATCGACGTCAAGTTGAAAGAGGGCGAGTACCCGGTCGACCTTTTCGTTGCCTCCCAAAATTACCCGGGAACGAAAGCGGTCCCCGCGATGTTGATCAGCACCATTGCAGGGTCACCTCATCCCGGAGGCGCTCAATATGCCTATGGCGATGGTAGAGTGGGATTTATTGCTCGCAGCATGACAGGAACCATGGAAGAGCTCTGTCACCGCCAAGATGGACGCATGCCCCAATCAGATAAACGATGAACAGTATCAACCCCTTCCAAG